>NZ_JBGONU010000005.1:125322-172913 GCF_041439295.1 Vibrio sp. 1F253
CTCGCTACTCGCTACTCGCTACTCGCTACTCGCTACTCGCTACTCGCTACTCGCTACTCGCTACAGCATATCGACGGCTTTTTCTATCGCCGCTACGAGATTTTCAACATCATCCAGATTGTTATAAATACCAAATGAGATCCGTACTGTCCCTTTGACATTGAGTGCATCCATTAATGGGTGAGCACAGTGGTGTCCAGCACGTACTGCGATACCTTGCTGATCCAGCAGAGTAGCAATATCTTGATGGTGAACACCGTCCATCACAAAAGTAATCACGCTTGCGTTGGGCTGATACCCCAAAACCTGAATATCATCCAGTTTACTGAGTTCAAGATAAGTCTCGTGCTGTAGCTGGTGGATATGATTTTCGACATCTCGTTGAGCAAAACCACTTAACCATTCTATTGCGGTACTTAATGCTATCGCTCCTGCTACATTTGGCGTGCCCGCTTCAAACTTCCCTGGCAGTTCAGAAAATGTGGTACCAGAGAAAGACACGCGCTCAACCATTTTGCCACCGCCATGCCAAGGGGGCATTGCTTGGAGCAATTCTAGCTTGCCGTAAAGTACACCGATGCCTGCAGGGGCGTAGAGCTTGTGTCCTGAGAACACGTAGAAATCAGCCCCTAAAGCCGCAACATCAAGGGGTTCATGAACAATACCTTGCGCTCCATCGACCACAACAATCGCATTCATCTTGTGTGCATTCTCGATCACTTCTTCAATGGGCTGACGAGAACCAGTCACATTAGTTATCTGAGCCAGAGCAACAATCTTGGTTCGTTCATTCAAAAGGGCGTCAAAGGCAGTAAGATCAAATTCACAATCTGATGTCATTGGTACTTTCACGACTTTAGCACCAGTTTGTTCAGCCACAATTTGCCAAGGCACGATGTTGGCGTGATGTTCCATTTCACTGACTAAGATCTCATCGCCAGGTTGAAGCGTGCTTCTTGCGTAAGTTTGTGCGATCAGGTTAAGTGCTTCGGTTGCGCCGCGAGTCCAAATAATCTCTTTTGAAGAGCTTGCGCCGATAAACTGAGCGACCTTATCTCTGGCGGCTTCAAATTGACTGGTCGCGTTGGCTGTTAAGCTATGACTACCACGGTGAACATTGGCATTTTGTTTGGAGTAGTATTGGCTAATGGCATCAATAACCACCTGAGGTTTTTGTGTCGTTGCCGCGCTGTCTAAATAAATCAACGGTTGTTGATTGATGGTTTGTGATAGCGCAGGAAACTGCTCTCGGATGTGATTGATATCAAGCATCTATTCTTACCTAAAATCTTGGAAATTGTTGCTAGCGTTATGCTGAGCGGTATCGTTATTTTATCGCGACTTGTTAATCGTTGCTGACTAATCTTGATGATTCCAGCTATTTTCTCGTTCTTTAACCTGCGTAAACAGCTTTTGGTTAACAGGAACTTCTATCTGATGTTTGAGTGCTGTCTTTATTAGGTGTCCGGTAATGAAGTCGATCTCTGTCTTGCGCTCATAAAACATATCTTGCTGCATGGAAGAGTTGTTTTGAGCCGTGGCTTGAATAACGTGTTTTACGCTTGTTTCTAATTCGTCGAATGAACAAGTAATGCCTTCCGCCTGCATCACTTGCGTGAGTTCTTTAATTATAGAACTCAGAGCTTCGCTAAATCTTTTGTCAGCAAGCTCTCCGTTTTTGATTTGTTCCAGCCCAGTCAGTGGGTTGATCGCACAATTTATGGCGAGTTTAGCCCACAGCGCCGTTGTTATTTCTGGATTCCAACTCACGGCAGGGAAGGCATGTTCCAACACATCAACTAAAAAAGTGCACTGTTGACCCTTGAGGTTAAAAGCACCCAATTGAGTTTGTCCGAACCCTGTATGAGAAACATTATTCTTGTCGGGTTTGAATGCCGCTTGTGTGGTTGTAGCCAATACTACTGGGTGAGTATCAATTTGAGTTGCTATCTGAGCGACCGCCCCCATACCGTTGTGCATGAACATGAGAATGGTGTCAGGGTCTAGGTGTTGAAGCAGTGGAGTGGTTGCTTCTTCTACTTGCCAAGCTTTGACCGTGAAGATCACTAGGTCACTTTCTGATAGCTTCTCGATATTGTTGTTACTGAAGGAAAGTGAAGCTTGTCCATCAAGTGATAAGTCAATTGAGTGGTCCGTGGAACGACTCCACAAAGCCACATTATGACCTGCTTGAAGCAGTTTTATTGCCCATAAAGAGCCTATAGCCCCAGGGCCAACAATAGTGATGTTCACAGCAATACCGAGATAAGAAAGTGGTGCTGCAAGGATAGCGAGGCATTAAATGAAAGCAATAAAAAATGGCACCCGAGGGTGCCATTTTGGAAACTTTCTTAGAAGTTCGATTAGAACTTGTAAGTTACTGCGAAGTAGTGACCTACGCCTGAAGTAGAGAACTGGCCGTATTGTGGGTTAGCACTATCAATTTGAGCACCATCTCTTAGACCGTATACATCTTGGTATAATTTAAGACCGTAACCTACAGCAAATTGGTCATTGTGCCAGTAAATACCATTGAACATAGCTCCGCCGTTGCTCGACTGGTTGTATGAACTATCACGACCAAACTCGTAATCGATGTAACCTTGGTAAGCAATGAATGAACCGTTATCGAAGTTTACGAATGGCTTAAACCAGTTTGTAGAAAATTGGTAACCGTTCCAATCTTTCGTATTTAGATCGTACGTAGCGTAAAGATTGAATTGCATTTTACCAAACCAAGGTACCATTACGTCTGAACCGATACCTGTTTTAGTTGCGTAACCACCGTCAGCTTTGCCATCGATAGTTGTGTAGTTTGCAACGTATAGTTCTTGTACTGGACCAAAAGAAAGGTCTTTACCAGTTAGGCCATCGATAGACATACGAGGCGCAAATTTAACAAACAGTTGATCGTCTTTTGCTTTATCGCTGCCGCTATCGTTAGTTAGGTTGAATACATCAATGTAACCGTAAAGATCGAAGATACCAGAGCGTCCACCAAACTCCATTTCAAGATAAGTATGATCTTTGTCTTGAGGCTTCTCATCGATAGTGTGCATGATATTAAACTGCATCCAGTTGTAATCATTCTTGTGAGTATCGCCGTCAGAATAATCAGCCGCCATTACTGGAGCAGAAGCTGCTGCAAGTAGGCCAAGAGTTAAAAGTGATTTACGCATAATGGAACTCTCTATGTTTGAAATAAGTAACCCGCTAATCCGTGCGTGTTTATATGTCCGAATGCCGAGCATAATAGCGATTTTGTTCTCAAATAAAAGTGAGACAGAGTGAAAACTATGATTATTATGGTGAGCGTGATCACACTAACGATCTAAATGATGGAACTTTAATGTTGCTATGCATCTTGATGAATCCCTACTTCTATTGATTTTGTGAAATTCGATTATTTTGTGTATAAATTGGTGAAATACCGCTCTAAGCAAACGATTCTACCAAAAATCGTGACATGCATATCAAAATCAACAGTATTCCTTTCCAAGGGTTTTCGTGCTGAAAAGTGACTAAATCAAATCGCCCTCCATCCTGTATTTGATCTATTTTCGACCAAATTCGTAATGGTGTTGGAATCAATTGATGAACAATTCATGTGATGACTAGCCTGACTTTTAAATCTGTTTGTTTTTTCATCGCTGATAATATTGAGACCGTTCATTGCACCAATTTTGAGGCAACATTTAAAGATCTGCTCCTGAGCTTATCTTCTGTGTGACGAACTGGTCGAACTTTTTGGAGAGAAGACCAATGAAATATTCACCTATACTCGCTGTAGCGATGTCAGCCCTATTCATTGTAGGGTGTAATGATGACGATCAACCAACAACCCAGCTGCAAGCTGTTCACGCATCGCCAGATGCTCCACTAGCTAATGTGTTAGTTAATAGTCAGGCTCGTTGGACTGGGGTTGATTATGCTCAGGCGTCGGGTTACGCCTCGGTAAACCAAGGGCAGACAACTCTACAGGTCGATGTTCAACTCCCTGGAGATGGTGTGGCGACAGTGATTCCGCCAAGCCAGTTCGATTTAAGCGGTGATTTAGATTACACGGTGATGGTGATCGGTGATGCTGACGGTTCCAACAACCCAGTTGAGGCTCTCGTTGTGACACGACCTGCAGCTGGAACGGCGACGAGTTCGAGTTTGGATGTGCAAGTTGTTCACGCGGCAACTGGAGTTGGTGATGTGAATCTATACGTTACAGCGCCGAATGATCCTCTAGGCGCACCGATTGGAACTTTGGGATACAAAGGGTTCACTGATGTGCTAAACATACCTGCAGGACAATATCGAGTGAGATTAGAAACCGTGAGTGGAAGTGCTATCGCGTTTGATTCAGGAGAGATCACTCTCCCTGCTGGTAGCGAGCTGACCATTGCAGCCGTGCCAAGAGCGGATTCAACCAGTACGTCTCCGGTGAAGCTGATGGTAATGGATGGCAAAGGTTCATCTATAATTTACGACATGGCAGAATCTGCAGAAGTGAGAGTAGGGCATTTAGTTGATGGTGCACCCTCTGTGGATGTGTATGTAAACTCGGCTAAGTTTGCTCCTCTTGATGCTCTAATGTTTAAAGAAGTTCGTGGCTTCTTAGATTTGGCAGCAGGCAGTTACGATATCGATATTTATGAAACAGCAACCACCTCTCCAACATTCATTGATGTTGACGGTTTAGCGGTGTTTGCCGGAATGGATTACAGTATCTATGCCGTGGGGACGGTAAGTCCTTTCAATTTGGAAGCGCTAGTTGTTCCAGAAAATCGACGCTCTGTTGCAACCAGTGCAGTATTGAACATTACTCATGCTGCAGCTAATCCAATTGCAGCTTCGGTTGATATTTATTTAACCGAGAACGTGGGAATTTCTGGAAGTACGCCTGCGTTGAGTAATGTGAAATTCAAAGACTTCGCGAATGGTATTTATGTAGCTGCGGGAACTTACTATGTGACGATTACGGTGGCTGGCGATCCATCTACTGTTGCTATTGACTCCGCGCCTGCGAGCTTAGTTAACGGTGTTGTGTATCAAGTAGTGGCGATTGATGATTCGATGGGAACGGGATTTAACTTAATAGTAAGTGAAACCACAGATTAATCCGTTAAGCGTCTGCAAATAGAAAATAGAAAATAGAAAAGAGAAGAGGGTAGCTCAATGCTCCCCTCTTCTCTTTTGCTTTTTTTTTCTTTTATTCGTGGTTGTTTTTCGCTTTTTCTAATAAATCAGTGAAAAAGTGGCGTAACGAATAGAGCATGATCAAACTCGGAATCACCATTAATGACGTCAGTATAAAGAAGGTTGACCAATCATTGAGGTAATCGACGAGCTCGCCACTGAATGAAGCCAGTGTTGTTCTACCGAAATTGCCTAAGGATGCTAATAAGGCATATTGCGTCGCTGAGAAAGCTTGGCCAGTCAGTAAGGTTAAAAAAGAGACAAATGCTACCGTCGAAAAGGCGGTTGTGAAGTTGTCGACAATGATAGTTGCCAAAAACAGAGTTTCACTAGGGCCTGCCTGAGCGATCCACGCAAACATTAGGTTGCTGGCTGCCATTGCGATGCCACCAATCATTAGTCCGCGTACAATACCGAATTTCACATTGAAGATACTGCCGAGCAAGGTGAAGAATATCGTCGCGCCCCAACCGATTAACTTAGAATAGTGGCCAATCTGTTCATTGCTAAAGCCTATCTCTTTATAGAAGGTGATAGACATTCTACCCAAGAAGGCTTCACCTATCTTAAATAGGAACACAAACAGTAGAAGGGTGATGGCAACTTGAACTCCGTTTCGTTTGAAGAAATCATAAAACGGTTCTAGCACTGTAACGCTGAACCAAGCGACGACTTTTGAACCCACAACTCTGTTGTGACGTTGTTGTGCTTGCTCTTGTAATGCTTCACGTTGTGTATTGGGTTCTCCGACAAAAAGAGTAAACAGCATTAACACGACAACTACACCAGCCATGCCGTAATACACACCATTCCAACCGATTGAGTCAGCATTGATAAAAGCAAGATAACCTGGAAGAGAATAGCCAGTCCACCATCCCATCACGGCCATTGCGGATGCTTGTGGCAACTTTGATGCTTCCGATTTTGGAAATGAATCAATACGGAAGGCATCTATTGCGACATCTTGAGTTGCTGAGGCGATAGCTATTCCGAGAGCAAGCATAGAGGTGAACATCAAGTCATTGGCTGGGTTTACTCCAGCAATGAACAGGGTACAGATCAATACCAAGCTTTGGCACAAGAATATCCAACTGCGTCGTTGGCCTAATATCGCGTGTAAAACTGGCAGTTTGACTCGGTCTACCAACGGTGCCCATAAAAAGTTAATAGCATAGACAGCAAACACACTGCCGAAATAACCGATCGCAGCACGAGTTAAACCGGCATCTTTTAGCCAACCAGACATGTTGGATCCAATCAGAACCCATGGGAAGCCACTCGAACAACCGAGCATAAACACCCAAAGTAGACGTTTGTCTAAGTAGCTGCGGAAAGTTTGCATCCAAGAAAGAGAGGGGGTGCCTGATGACATGGGGCGTCCTTGTATAGAAAACGCCCTTAAGAATAAGGGCGTTACATTGGATTACTTAAGAAGGGTCACTTTAGTGATGACGATTGGGTCGACAGGAATGTCTGACATGCGGCCCATTCGCTTGGTTGGAATTGTTGCCATCTTCTGAACAACGTCAAAACCATCGGTTACTTTACCAAACACAGCGTAACCAGGATTACCGCCTTTCGCGTTTAAGAAATCGTTGTCTGCAAAGTTAATGAAGAACTGGCGAGTTGCAGAATCTGGTGCATTGGTGCGAGCCATTGCGATCGTTGCAGTATCATTCTTCAGGCCATTGCTGCCTTCATTTTTGATAGGCGCATAAGTTGCTAATTGCTTCATATCTTGATCGAAGCCACCACCCTGAGCCATAAAGCCCGGGATCACACGGTGAAACTGAGTGCCTTCGTAGCTACCGTCAGCAACATATTTCAGAAAGTTATCAACACTAACCGGTGCTTGCTCTTGGTTTAGCTCGATAGTGAAGCCGCCTAATGTTGTTTCTACGTTCACTTTAGGACCAGCCCAAACGCTCACGCTCACCAGCATCAATGCGATAGAAGATAGAATGCGCCCCATTAGAAACGTTCCTTCATGTAAGTTTGCAGCTCTTGGTCATTGGCAATCTCTTTAAGAACTAAGTCGATAACATCGTTTAGTACCATTGCGATATCGTCATTTGATGCACTTAATGCACCTGTGCGAGTTGCTGTACCATTGAATGTCTTAACTAGCTTGCCTTCAGGCGTTTCAGCGGTTACTTCAAGAGTTACTTTACCATCCATTTGGTTTTCCATGATGGTGTGCTTGACGGTAACAAGCGCTTCTTGAATCTCTAAAACAATTGAGTTTTCACTGTTAACGCTTGCACGAAAACCTTGAGACTCCAATTGTTGAGCAATAGCGTTTTCTAGAGAAATACGCATGTTTTGCTTAGCGTGAATTGGCTGAATGTTTGAACGGCCACTATCAACCAATGCAACATATTGAGCGGCACGAACATCTTTACTGGTTAGTGTGTATGTTTTGCCTTGTACAAGGTTGCTTGAGCTTAGTGAAGCTTCTGGCATTACGTTGATCTGTTCTTGCTGAGGGGCTGAACATGCTGTCAAAGCCAAAATAGAAGCAGCCAAAATCAGTTTTTTCATTCCTTTATCCTTTCTAAATTCACACCAGGAGCTCGGTATCTTAAATTCTTGTGACGTCGTTTCTGCTTATTTATTAAAATTCGCAGGTTCTCTTGTTGCTTGTAATATCTCAAATTTCTGGTTTAGTTCAAGCGTTTCAACGTTTGCTTCACCAAATAGTCTTGCTAGTTTGACATCGTATCCGAGGTGTCGGTTACCAATAACAATTAATTTGCCTCCGTTGCTAAGAACATGCTTTGCATCACAGAACATTTGCCATGCAATGTGATCTGTAATCGCTTGTTGTTGGTGGAACGGAGGGTTACACATAACTAAGTAAGTGCTGTTTTTCTTAAAACCATCTAAACAGTTATTGGCGATGAACTGGAAATTACCTTCTTCGCCAAGGTTATCCTTAATATTTTGGCGCGCTGATTCCACTGCCATAAAGCTTTCATCAACACAGGTGATACGCGCTTGTGGGTTTAATTGCCCAGCTTTTACACTCAATACACCGTTGCCACAACCTAGGTCGATAATATGACGCAGTTCAGGATCTTGAGGGATGTGCTCTAGCATATAGCGAGCGCCTTGATCGAGTGCCTCGCCTGAGTAAACGTTCGGTAAATTTTTCAGGCGAATATCTTCACCGTCTACATCCCATTCAACAAAAGGCTCGACCGTTTGAATCGGCTGACAATTTGGTGAAGAGATAACCAAGCGATGTTTCTTCTTCGCTAGAGAAGTTTTGGTTTCGCCTAGGTATTTTTCGAAAATATTAAGTGTAGATGTGTGGATGTCTTTTACTTTGTTTACACCGATGACTTGGCAGCCTTCTGGCAACGCTTGGCGTAGTTGGCTCAATTGCCATACTAGATGACGGTTTGTTTTCGGTAGTTGCATGATCACAAGGTCGATACCGTGTGGGATATCATCCATCGTATTCAGGAAGTTCACACGGTTACTTTGATTGCGCTGCAAGTTTTTTAGCGCACCGCGATGAGAGATAAACGAGTCGCTCATCATGGTGACATCATGATCTTTAGAGAACCATGCCGACAGGGCACCAAAGCTATCGTTCATGATCAGGATGTGTTTACCCGGTTCCAGATTCATCTCTTCAACGTGACTAATAATGTATTCGTCGCCCGCATCCCAAGCTTGAAGGGTTTCATTTGAACGGTTGGGGAAACGATGTAAGGTCAAAGTTCTATCGAGAAGAGTAAGTTCGGTTTTCATAGCTTGAGATACTTATGTAAGAAATAACAAAGATATTGTCTCAAATGCAGCCTGAACAAGATAGAAAAAACTCAACCAAACCTAAGTCGTTCGTTATGAAATACTCAGACAGTCGACCAGTTAGGGTTTATACTTCCCCCACAGATAATGCCAATACGTTATTAAGGAATCATAATGATCCAAGAAGTTATCGAAACAAAATTGCACAATGAGTTTTCACCAAGTCATTTAAACGTGGTCAATGAGAGCTACATGCACAATGTTCCGGCTGGTTCTGAGAGTCATTTTAAAGTGATTGTTGTCAGCGATGCGTTTGAAGGCTTGCGCCTTATTGGTCGTCATCGAGCGGTAAATAAAGCACTTTCAGAAGAGCTAGCGAATAATATTCACGCACTATCTATTCACACTTATACAAAAGATGAATGGATGAAGCAACTCGATAACGTGCCAGACAGCCCTATGTGTATGGGCGGTGGTAAGTAATAAAACTAACTGATAGAAGAGGTGGCTATGCTGCCTTTTTTATCGCCAGGCTGATGTGTTTTTAGGGTTTATATCACTCAAATTGATGTCAAAGTAGGCGTCTTTAAATACCCACAATGAGTAATGTTTTTATTAACAGTGTTTCAACATAACTCGTAAAATATTAGTTTGTGACAGAGTATTAATCTCTTGTTTAAAACACGATTCAAAAGCCATTTTATCTGTGCGGCTCGTCAAATTTATACATATTTGAGAGTCCATATGCTTCAAATCTCACCAAATTAAGGCCGTATTCAAGTTATTGGTCATGGCATCAAGTTGTCAAAAAATGCTAGAATACGGCACCTGATAAATCTCACATAATCTTTGTGATGAGTTTATTGATGTAATGTTGCGATTTTGGTATCTCTAATTTACCAAAACCGGACACTGTAATGTCGTGTCTAAGGGCGATTTTAAAACGTCCCGAATTTACGCAATTAAAAGAATCTTTTTCCCGATAAAGTAGTGCAAGTGCGTATGATTACAATAAAGAAGGGTTTGGATCTTCCTATCGCAGGAACTCCATCCCAGGTGATTAATGATGGTAAGTCCATCACTAAAGTCGCCTTGCTTGGCGAAGAGTACGTTGGTATGCGTCCTACGATGCATGCTCGCGTTGGTGATGAAGTGAAGAAAGGCCAAGTTCTTTTTGCAGATAAAAAGAACCCAGGTGTTGTATTTACTTCTCCAGCAAGCGGTAAAGTTATTGAAGTGAACCGTGGTGCCAAGCGTGTTCTTCAATCAGTAGTGATTGAAGTAGCAGGCAATGAGCAAATCACGTTCAATAGCTATGAAGCTAACCAACTAGTAAGTCTTGACCGTGAAACGGTTAAAACTCAGTTAGTTGAGTCTGGCGCATGGACCGCTTTGCGAACTCGTCCGTTCAGCAAGGTTCCAGCAGTTGATTCTGAAACTCAGGCTATTTTCGTTACTGCTATGGATACTAATCCGCTAGCAGCTGAGCCAGAATTAATCATTAACGAGCAGTCTGATGCTTTCGTTGCTGGTTTAGATCTTCTTTCAACTCTGACTAACGGTGAAGTGTACGTTTGTAAAAAAGGTACTAGCTTACCTCGTTCAGCTCAGTCTAACGTTGAAGAACATGTTTTTGATGGCCCACACCCTGCAGGTCTTGCAGGCACGCATATGCATTACCTATATCCGGTAAATGCACAAAATGTAGCGTGGAGCATTAACTACCAAGATGTTATCGCATTCGGTAAGCTTTTCCTTACTGGTGAGATTTACTCTGAGCGTGTTGTTTCTCTGGCTGGTCCAGTGGTGAATAACCCACGTCTAGTTCGTACTCAAATTGGTGCTAGCCTTGAAGAGTTGACAGACAGCGAGTTAATGCCAGGCGAAGTTCGTGTGATTTCTGGTTCTGTACTTACGGGTACTGAAGCAACCGGTCCACATGCTTTCCTTGGTCGTTACCATCAGCAAGTTTCTGTTCTACGTGAAGGTCGTGATAAAGAGCTATTCGGCTGGGCTATGCCTGGTAAGAACAAGTTCTCTGTTACTCGTTCATTCCTTGGTCACCTGTTTAAAGGTCAGTTGTTCAACATGACAACGACTACAAACGGTAGTGACCGCTCAATGGTTCCAATTGGTAACTACGAGCGCGTAATGCCTCTAGATATGGAACCTACATTGCTGCTTCGTGATCTATGTGCAGGCGACATTGATAGTGCTCAAGCACTTGGTGCGCTAGAACTAGACGAAGAAGATGTAGCATTGTGTACCTTTGTATGTCCAGGTAAGTACGAGTACGGTCAACTACTTCGTGAATGCCTAGATACGATTGAGAAGGAAGGGTAATTTTCATGGGCCTTAAAAAGTTTCTTGAAGACATCGAGCATCATTTTGAGCCAGGTGGTAAACACGAGAAGTGGTTTGCGCTTTACGAAGCAGCAGCGACAGTGTTCTACACGCCAGGTCTTATTACAAAGAAAAGCTCGCACGTTCGTGATAGCGTTGATTTAAAACGTATCATGATCATGGTTTGGTTCGCGGTATTCCCAGCAATGTTTTGGGGTATGTACAACGCGGGTGGCCAAGCTATCTCAGCACTTAACCATATGTACGCAGGCGCTGAACTAGCATCTGTTATCAGTGGTAACTGGCACTACTGGCTAACCGAAATGCTTGGAGCCTCCTTAGGAGCCGATGCAGGTGTTGGCAGCAAGATGCTACTTGGTGCGACATACTTCCTACCTATCTACGCAACGGTATTCATCGTTGGTGGTTTCTGGGAAGTTCTGTTCTGTATGGTGCGTAAGCACGAAGTAAACGAAGGTTTCTTTGTTACTTCTATCTTATTTGCGCTTATCGTTCCGCCAACGCTTCCTCTATGGCAAGCAGCACTAGGTATTACCTTCGGTGTTGTTGTGGCGAAAGAGATCTTCGGTGGTACGGGTCGTAACTTCCTGAACCCTGCACTTGCTGGCCGTGCGTTCCTATTCTTTGCATACCCTGCACAGATTTCAGGTGACGTAGTTTGGACTGCTGCAGATGGTTTCTCTGGTGCAACTGCTCTTAGCCAATGGGCTCAAGGCGGCGGTAGCGCACTAATGAACGTGACATCAGGTGAAGCAATCACTTGGATGGACGCATTCATTGGTAACATCCCAGGTTCTATCGGTGAAGTATCAACTCTAGCACTTATGATTGGTGCAGCGATGATCGTTTACATGCGTATCGCTTCATGGCGCATCATTGCTGGTGTAATGATCGGTATGATTGCTGTGTCTACGCTGTTCAACGTGATCGGTTCTGATACTAACGCAATGTTCAGCATGCCTTGGCATTGGCACCTAGTTCTAGGTGGCTTCGCATTCGGTATGTTCTTCATGGCGACTGACCCAGTATCAGCTTCATTTACCAACAAAGGTAAGTGGTGGTACGGCATCCTAATCGGCGCAATGTGTGTAATGATTCGTGTAGTTAACCCTGCATACCCAGAAGGCATGATGCTTGCGATTCTATTCGCAAACCTATTTGCTCCTCTGTTTGACCACGTTGTAATCGAGAAGAACATTAAGCGGAGACTAGCGCGCTATGGCAAGTAATAACGATAGCATTAAAAAGACGCTGTTTGTTGTTATCGCATTGAGCCTAGTGTGCTCAATCATCGTTTCAACAGCTGCAGTTGTTCTTAAACCTAAGCAGCAAGCTAACGCAGTTCTGGATCAGCAAACTAAGATCCTTGAAGTTGCGGGTATTGAGCTTGCAGGTGATATCCCAGCACTCTACGCAGAGAACATCGAACCTCGTCTAGTTGATTTCGCTACTGGCGATTTCGTTGACGGCGATGCTGCTGCATACGACCAACGTAAAGCGGCAAAAGATCCAGCTCAGTCAATCAAGCTTTCAGCTGAAGATGACATCGCTAAGATCATTCGTCGTGCTAACACGGGTACTGTATACCTAGTGAAAGATGGCGCTGAGACTTCTAAAGTTATCATCCCTGTTCACGGTAACGGCCTTTGGTCAATGATGTACGCATTCGTTGCGGTAGAAACTGATGGCAACACAGTTTCTGGTATCACTTACTACGAGCAAGGTGAAACTCCTGGACTTGGTGGTGAAGTTGAGAACCCAACTTGGCGCGCTCAATTCGTTGGTAAGAAATTATTCGACGAAAACCACAAACCTGCTATTCAGGTTGTTAAAGGTGGCGCTCCTCAAGGTTCTGAGCACGGTGTAGATGGCCTTTCTGGTGCAACACTGACTAGCGTTGGTGTTCAACATACATTTGACTTCTGGTTAGGTGATATGGGCTTTGGTCCGTTCCTAGCAAAAGTTCGTGACGGAGGTCTGAACTAATGTCTAGTGCAAAAGAAATTAAAAAGAGCATCTTAGCGCCTGTGTTGGATAACAACCCAATCGCGCTACAGGTTCTTGGTGTGTGTTCTGCTCTTGCAGTAACCACTAAGCTAGAAACAGCATTTGTTATGACTATCGCGGTAATGTTCGTTACTGCTCTGTCTAACTTCTTCGTTTCTTTGATCCGTAACCACATTCCTAACAGTGTGCGTATCATCGTTCAGATGGCAATTATCGCATCATTAGTAATCGTGGTAGACCAAGTGCTTAAAGCATACCTATACGATATCTCTAAGCAGCTATCTGTATTCGTTGGCCTAATCATTACTAACTGTATTGTAATGGGTCGTGCTGAAGCATTCGCAATGAAGTCTGCGCCAATCCCATCGTTTATCGACGGTCTTGGTAACGGTCTTGGTTACGGTTTCGTTCTTATCACTGTTGGTTTCTTCCGTGAGCTTCTAGGCTCTGGCAAACTATTTGGTATGGAAGTACTACCTCTAGTGAGCAACGGTGGTTGGTATCAGCCAAACGGCTTGATGCTTCTAGCACCTTCAGCATTCTTCCTAATTGGTTTCTTGATTTGGGCAATTCGTGTGTTCAAACCAGAACAAGTAGAAGCGAAGGGGTAAGGTAGTCATGGAACATTATATTAGTCTGCTAGTTAAATCGATTTTCATCGAAAACATGGCGCTTTCTTTCTTCCTAGGTATGTGTACATTCCTAGCGGTTTCTAAGAAAGTTAAAACTTCTTTTGGTCTTGGTGTTGCGGTAGTTGTAGTACTTACAATCGCTGTTCCTGTAAACAACCTTGTTTACACACACATCCTGAAAGAAAACGCGCTTGTTGAAGGGGTCGATTTAAGTTTCCTTAACTTCATCGCATTCATCGGTGTTATCGCGGCACTTGTACAAATCCTAGAGATGGTTTTAGACCGTTTCTTCCCACCTTTGTACAACGCACTAGGTATCTTCCTTCCACTGATCACAGTTAACTGTGCAATCTTTGGTGGTGTATCTTTCATGGTAACTCGTGATTACAACTTTGCTGAATCTGTTGTTTACGGCTTCGGTTCAGGTGTGGGTTGGATGTTAGCTATCGTTGCTCTTGCGGGTATCCGTGAGAAGATGAAGTACTCTGACGTACCTCCAGGTCTTCGTGGCCTTGGTATCACGTTCATTACTGTTGGTCTGATGGCGTTAGGCTTTATGTCTTTCTCTGGTGTTCAACTGTAGGGTAAGCACCCAGTAATAAGGAATAACAAATGCAAAGCATTATTCTTGGCGTAGCGATGTTTACCATTATTGTATTGGCTCTAGTTCTAGTGATTCTTTTCGCTAAGTCTAAGCTAGTACCATCAGGTGACATCACTATTGCTGTAAACGGCGACCCTGAAAAGGCGATCGTTACTCAGCCTGGTAGCAAGCTACTTGGTGCCCTAGCTGGCGCTGGTATCTTCGTATCTTCTGCTTGTGGTGGCGGTGGCTCTTGTGGTCAGTGTCGTGTAAAAGTTAAGTCTGGTGGTGGCGACATCCTTCCAACTGAACTTGATCACATCACAAAAGGTGAAGCTCGCGAAGGCGAACGTCTAGCATGTCAAGTTGCTATGAAAACTGACATGGAGATTGAACTAGACGAAGATATCTTTGGTGTGAAGAAGTGGGAATGTACTGTTATCTCTAACGATAACGAAGCTACTTTCATCAAAGAATTGGCTCTAGCTATCCCTGAAGGTGAAGAAGTTCCGTTCCGCGCGGGTGGTTACATTCAGATTGAAGCTGAACCACATCACGTGAAATACGCAGATTACGATATTCCTGAGGAATACCGTGGTGACTGGGATAAGTTCAACTTGTTCCGTTACGAGTCTATCGTTAAAGAGCATTCGATCCGTGCTTACTCTATGGCTTCATACCCAGAAGAGAAAGGCATCATCAAGCTTAACGTGCGTATCGCAACTCCGCCGCCAAACAACCCTGACGTAGCTCCTGGTGTGATGTCTTCATACATCTGGTCTCTTAAAGAAGGCGACAAATGTACTATTTCTGGTCCATTTGGTGAGTTCTTTGCTAAAGACACAGACAATGAAATGGTATTCATCGGTGGTGGTGCAGGTATGGCGCCAATGCGTTCACATATCTTCGACCAACTTAAGCGTCTTAACTCTACTCGTAAGATGTCTTACTGGTACGGTGCACGTTCTAAGCGTGAGATGTTCTACATTGAAGACTTCGACGGCCTAGCAGCTGCAAACGAAAACTTCGTGTGGCATTGTGCTCTGTCTGATCCTCAACCTGAGGACAACTGGGACGGTTACACTGGTTTCATCCACAACGTATTGTACGAAAACTATCTGAAGGATCACGAAGCTCCTGAAGACTGTGAGTACTACATGTGTGGTCCACCAATGATGAACGCGGCTGTGATCGGCATGCTGAAAGATCTTGGTGTAGAAGATGAAAACATCCTACTAGATGACTTCGGTGGTTAATCCATTTAAGTGATTGATATTATGGCTGACTCTTACGAGTCAGCCATTTGTTTTTCTAAGACTACTCGTGACAACAAACTGGCTTATATAAGAAAGAGTAAGGCATTTAAAATACCTATTTTTCCTTATATAAATCCTCAACATTAGACAGGAGTAAGCAAGTGAGAATTTGGCTTGTTGCATTAACTTCTTTTATTTTTCTTGCGGGCTGTGAGCAGGCAAGAGAGCAAGTGCATTTAAGTGGCCCAACAATGGGGACCAGTTATAACATTAAGTACATCAATGGCGATGAATTTCCTGAGTCTAAAGAAGTTCATACCGAGATCGATCGTCTACTTGAAGAAGTGAATGATCAAATGTCGACTTACCGTGAAGATTCAGAGCTGAGCCGTTTCAACCAACACAAAGGTGCGGACGCATTCGAAGTGTCTGAACAAACCGCTATCGTTGTGAAAGAAGCGATTCGTTTGAACGGTCTTACTGAAGGTGCGTTGGATGTGACGGTTGGTCCATTAGTTAACTTGTGGGGTTTTGGTCCAGAAGCGCGTCCTGAAGTGGTTCCATCAGACGAAGAGCTTGCGGCTCGTAAGGCTAAGGTTGGTATTCACCACTTAAGCGTTGAAGGTAATAAGCTAAGCAAAGATTTGCCTAACTTGTATGTTGACCTTTCGACCATTGCAAAAGGTTGGGGCGTGGATGTCGTTGCTGACTACCTCGATTCAATTGGCATTCATAACTACATGGTAGAAGTGGGCGGTGAAATCCGTTTGAAGGGCTTAAACCGTGAAAGTGTAGGTTGGCGCATCGCCATCGAGAAGCCAAGTGTTGACGAGCGCAACATTCAAGAGATCATCGAGCCTGGTGATATGGCGATCGCAACGTCTGGCGACTACCGAAACTATTTTGAGCGTGATGGTGTTCGTTATTCACACATCATCAACCCAGAAACAGGTAAGCCGCTTCATCATAAAGTGGTTTCTGTAACCGTTTTAAATCCGTCTTCAATGACTGCAGACGGTTTATCTACTGGCCTTATGGTCTTAGGTGAAGAAAAAGGACTGGAAGTCGCAAACCAACATAACATCCCAGTGTTCATGGTGGTAAAAACAGCTGATGGCTTTAAAGAAATTGCTTCAGAAGCATTTAAGCCATACTTAGGTAAATAAGGTAAGCGAGATAATTATGAATACATTTCTGATTACATTTGGTGTTTTTCTTGCAGTAATCGCAGCGATGTCAATTGGCTATATTATCCAAAAGAAAGTTGTGAAAGGTAGCTGTGGTGGCTTAGGTGCTGTTGGTATTGATAAAGTATGTAACTGCCCTGAACCTTGTGATGCGCGTAAAAAACGTGAAGCACGTGAAGCATACCGTGAAGAGAAACTGGCAGAACGTCAACAAAAAGAAGCGGCTTGGAGTAAAGACCGTATCGCTTAATTGGTGACAGTCATAGGGGAATAGAGTTGTCTATGCCCTTAGAATAAGAAGCTCAAGATTATCGTCTTGAGCTTTTTTTGTTTGAGTGAACTGTCTATTTTGGAATGCTAAAAACGGAAACAAAAACGAATTTCTAGTGGTCGATTTGCATGTTATTGCGCGCAAAGACCAGTTGGTTCCTACCTTGTTCTTTTGCAGTATAAAGTAGTTCGTCCGCGGCTTTTATTTGCTCATCCAAACTGCCAACTAAGTCGCTTAACCCGATACTCATGCTGACTTTAATCCGTTGTGAGTCATGAATAACTTCTTGGTTTTGTATCGCAATCCTCATTGACTCTAGCGTGTCGACAAATTCTTCAAATGGTCGGCATGATTGAATGCAGAACTCTTCACCGCCGAAACGAACGGCGACATCATCTTTAAAATGATTTTTGATGATCTTTCCGACTTCAATGAGTACCGCATCGCCACCATCATGACCGTAGGTATCATTCACCTTTTTAAAGAAGTCTATATCCATCATGGCGATGCTGCGATGTTCGCAGCCTTTACATGTTTGATTGAATAGATAACGACGGTTCCAAAGCCCGGTCAGAGCATCTTCATTTGCATGACGAAATAGTTCATTGGTGGCCTCTTTCATATCGAGTAGCTGATGAATACGGCAGAAAAACTCTTCTTGGTTAAATGGCTTGTAAAGGAAGTCGTTGGCACCAGCCTTAAGGAAACGAGCTGTCATGGTTCGGTCGTCACTGCCAGATAGCCCAAGAATAGCGAGTTGATTACGATCATGGTGTACTCGAATGTCACGGGTCATCGAAATGCCATCTTTGTTTGGCATGTCATGATCGGTAACGACGAAAGTGATGTCGGGGTCGTTTTGGAGAAGCTCTAGTGCTTGTTCGCCATCTTCCGCTTGAATCGTTTGAATATATTGGTGCTCAAGAAGTTGCACTACATATCGACGAACAACCGCAGAATCATCAACAACCAAGGCTTTATGATATCGGTTATTTGAGATTCGATTAACCAAAGGAAGCAAATAACTGACTGATGACATGCTGTCTTTGAGGATGTAATCAATCACACCCTTCGCGAGTACTTGTTCTCGAAGTGTGTTGTTGAACATGCCGGTTAGGACTATGATTTTTTGTTGATAGCTGAGTACCAAATCAATGATCTCGCCATCTTGACCATCGGGTAAGCAGTAATCGAGCACCGCGCACAAGAAATCCGTATCTTGTTCTAAGATAGCTTTAGCTTCAGCCACTGATTCAGCCAGCGCAACCTCATAGCCATCATTTTTAAATTGCTGGTACAGGTAGTTTCTGAATGCACGACTATCTTCGACTACTAGTATTTTATCACTCAAAAGTTATCCCTACTTATAGGTTAAATACTCTCTAACAATACTATCAGAATAGTAAGTGGCTAATGAAGTTAAAGCTATTTAGCTGGGCTCCAGATCATTTTAAATCTGAGAATAATTGATTATACTGTTTATAAATACAGTTGTAAGGTTGGGTTATTCCTAGATGTGTAGTGCGAGTGAAGAGAAAGTAAGAAAGATAATCCACGTTGATATGGACTGTTTTTACGCAGCTGTTGAAATGAGAGATAATCCTGCTTACCGAAATCGACCACTTGCAGTTGGGGGGCATGAAAAGCAGCGTGGCGTTTTGAGTACCTGCAATTACGAAGCTCGCAAGTTTGGTATTCGTTCTGCAATGCCGACGGGAAAGGCGCTGCAGCTTTGTCCCAATCTGTTGGTTGTTCCTGGGAGGATGTCGGTCTACGTCGAGATATCGAAAAAGATTCGCGAGATTTTTTCTCGATATACATCCATCATTGAACCCCTGTCTTTAGATGAAGCTTTTCTTGATGTCACGGATTCGACGCTGTGTCGTGGCTCGGCAACACTGATTGCCGAATCGATTCGTCGCGATATCTGGAATGAACTTAACCTGACCGCTTCTGCTGGTATTGCGCCGATTAAATTTTTGGCGAAGGTGGCCTCGGATCTAAACAAGCCCAATGGTCAGTTTGTAATACCTCCACAGGATGTTCAATCAGTGATTGATGAGCTGCCACTCGAAAAAATCCCAGGCGTTGGCAAGGTCAGTATTGAAAAGCTCCATCAAGCTGGCTTCTTTACTTGTAAGGACATTAAGGAATCTGACTATCGAGATCTATTGCTCAGGTTTGGCCGTCAAGGCGCATCACTCTGGAAGCGCAGCCATGGTATTGATGACAGAGAAGTTATTATTGAGCGCGAGCGAAAATCGGTAGGCGTAGAGCGCACCTTCACCCAAAACATTTCAACCTACGCAGAATGTTGGCAGGTAATCGAAGACAAGCTGTTTCCTGAACTCGAAACTCGCTTAGAAAAAGCCAGCCCAAGCAAAGCGATCATCAAGCAGGGCATTAAGCTCAAGTTCGCCGACTTTCAACAAACCACGATTGAACACATCCACGCCTCTCTCGATCGTGAACACTTCAAAGAACTGTTAAGTGAAATACTGAAAAGGCAACAGGGGAGAGAAATACGTCTGCTTGGTTTAAGCGTAATGCTGCAACCAAAAGACCAAATGCGTCAGTTGAGTTTTTTTTAGGGGAAGAGGCTGAGAGGTTAGACTTAGAGGTGTTGTTAAAAGTGTCGGTGTTTGAATACCGACTAGATTTGATAACCTAGTCGGTTTTTTCTAAACAAGGAAATTAGCTTACCTAGGAAGCTGTTTAACTCGCGCTAAGGTATCACTGAATGGTTGTTGCTCTAGCTTTCCGTATCCAACCATTTTGCTGGCTTTAAGCTTGGTTGAAAGTGGAGTCGCGATTCCGCATAGAAAACGAGTAATGGCTTCGTCGGTGATCAATTGTTGACTCTTAGATACGAATTCATGAATCCATGTCATTACGGTCTCGTCGTCAACGGGTTCAACATCGACGGTTGGTAAAATTGCCACTTCACCACGGCATACAGAGCAGTGACCACACTTGGCTGGCGCTTTATCATCGGCGAAGTAACTCGCAAGGCAAGAGCTTAGGCAGGTATCAGCCTCAAAGAAGCTCAGCATTTGGTTAAGGCGGTTTATCTCACTGTTCTCTTTTGCCTTAAACAATTCAGTTAGACGTTCCGATAACTGCATCATGTCTTCAGTGGTGTTGTGGATCGCATACACATCTGTGATCTGCTTACTTTCTAACTCAATCCAACCTTGTTCATTGAAGTAATCGATAGCCGCAATCACACGCTGACGATCTGCTTGAAAGTGAGTCCAAAGGGCATCGAAATCGACTTGGCACCAAACTCTGGCTTGAGGAGAGCATTGGAAAATTGCTTCTACAAAATGGCGACGTTCGCTTTGGAATTGCTCGGTGATCTGCTGCTTAGTACGTATGAATTTAAATTTGTAGTCAGCAAAGTAGCTGTATTTAGGCTCAATCACGCCTTCAATTTCAAGATACACCAATAGCGTTTTTAGTGGTAACTGACGAATGTTGGACTCACGCGATAGTTGGTTGAGCATGATTTCCCATTGGTTTGCGCCAGAAGCCGCAATGTTTTGGTTTTCGTATATTTCTTTTAAGACCGTTTGAATTGATATGTTGTCTGGCGTGTCGCCAAAGACGAAGTTCTCTAGTGTACTTAGACCATATTTGTTGGCGAGAAGAATACATTCAGACGCTTGCCCATCTCTGCCTGCTCTGCCTATCTCTTGCGAGTAGTTTTCGATCGATTTCGGTAAGTCAAAGTGAATCACTCGGCGAATGTTGGACTTATCGACACCCATACCAAAAGCAATGGTTGCCACGATACAGCTCACTTCATCATTCATGAATTGATGTTGAATGGCATCTCGGTTTTCAGGCTTAAGACCGGCATGGTAAGCCACGGCATTAACGCCAGCATTACGGAGTTGTTGAGCCACCATCTCTGCTGTCTGTTGAAGGGTGACATAAACAATAGTCGGAGCGAGAGAAGCTTGGTTAACGACATTGCACAAGGTTTCTAGTTTGCTGGTTTGTTCGCAAGGTTGAATCGACAGATCAAGATTTTGACGATAGAAACCCGTAACCACCACGCGCTCCTCATCGATATCAAACTTCGACTTCATATCTTGGATAACCGATGTCGTTGCAGTAGCTGTCAGTAGCAGTACTTGTGGAATATTGAGCTGCTTTTGGTATTGGGGAAGCTTCAGGTAGTCTGGTCTGAAGTTGTGTCCCCATTCTGATATACAGTGTGCTTCATCAACTACGAGCATAGAGATGGGAACTTGGGAGATAAACTGACGAAAGCGTTCATTCTTCAAGCGCTCAACAGAGATCATTAGGATTTTGGTGTCCCCGTTACGCACGGATTGCATCACCTGTTGTGTGGTTTGTCTGTCTTGGCTTGATTCGATTGCAGCCGCGCTTATTCCCTTACTGTGTAAGAAGTTGAGCTGGTCTTTCATTAAGGCTAACAATGGTGATATCACTAAGGTTAAGTGCGGCAACTCTAATGCTGGCAATTGATAGCAAAGCGACTTGCCTGAGCCTGTTGGGAATATAGCGGCAGTCGAGTGACCAGATAGAACATTATCAATGACTTGCTTTTGCCCATTACGCAGTGAGTCGAATCCGAATACTTGTTTTAGCTTCTGCTCAATCATTTATGTTCTACCTGAGTTATTAAGTGTCGTATTGATGTTAAAGCGGGCGCCTATTGATGATTACGTCGCTTGATGAATCAAATGTCTTGCACCTGATTGTACCTAATTCTATTCTGTAGCTCCTATAGAAAAGCACCCCAATAGTATGAATAAGTCTGAGCTTCGCCAAATAATCATAGAGCAACTCGAATCCCGATTACGTATCGCACAATCTGCGACTCAACGCGCTATTGATGCGGCGACCGATGAAGAGACTGTGCCTGAGCATAAGTACGATACATTGGCACTAGAAGCTTCGTATCTTGCCCACGGTCAAGCAGTAAGAGTGCAAGAGTGTGAAGGTGACATTCAGTGTTATCGTAACTTAGTGCTGCGTGATAGTGAGAAGATTACAGTGAGCAGCTATGTAGTGGTCATTGACGAGCATGATCAATATAAACACTTTTTCATGGGGCCGAGAGTCGGTGGGCTTTCTGTTACGTGGAATAACAATGAAGTTGCTATCGTGACGGAAAATGCACCTTTTGGTCAGGCTCTAATGGGGAAAGAAGTCGGTGATGAGATTGAGTTTAAGGTCGCAGATAAACAGTTTTGCTATGAAGTAATATCTATCGACTAACTGAGTAACGGATATATATAAAACGTTTCTCTGACAAAGAAGCATATACCAAGGGTATAGTAATCTGTCAGATTGATGAGAGGATGTTATGAAAAACAATGTATTTATGAAAAACAAAATGTTTATGAAGAACAATGTATTAATCGCATCGTTAACAGCGGTAATCTCTGTTGTGAGCCTGCCAACTTTTGCTGCTCAGTGTCGAGTTGATTTGAAAAATGAATTGCGAATCGATGACCAGAAAGTCGAAATCCATCAAGTGAATGGTGATACTGCCGTTTTTGATGGTAACAACGACTTATATATCCATGGTGAGAAGGTTGAGCTTGATGCCGACCAACAAGCGGCGATTGAGAAATACCGCGAAAAAATGAGTGAGTACTTACCAAGAGCGAAACAAATGGCTAACGATGGTTTAGCGTTAGCGAATGATGTTATTGATGACATTGCTGCTAGCCTAGATTCACCGGAATCATTTGATAATGTAAAAGAGTCAATGAAAACCTACTTTGATGAACTGGAAGCTCGTTACTACAAAGATGGCGAGTTAGTGTTACCAGCAGACAGTTTTGATTCGATGGCCAATGGTTGGTCTGAAGATTTCGAGAAGGCTAAGGAGATCTTTAACCAAGAATTTATCTCTAGCGCTTTTAATGCGATGTCAGAAAAAATGAAACAAGATGGTGGCTTAAATCTTACTGAATTGGCTGACAGCATGGCTGCATTAAAGCTTAAAGTTGAAGAGCGCATGAAAGAACACTCTCAACAAGTGCAAGAGGAAGCGAATGAGTTCTGTGATTCTCTTGATGAGATGGCAGAACAAGAGCAACAGCTGCATGAAATCATTCCGAACCTAAAAGACTATCAAGTCTTCACGATCTAATCTGAATCTAACTATAAGTCACAAGAGCACCATTTGGTGCTCTTTTTGTTCGTATAAATTGAACAATACGACGAGTAATCATCTCAATTCAATCCATTGTTTCTCTAGTCCTGAACCTTGCTTTACTGCTTTTCGGTAAACGATAAGACCAGTTATTTGTTAATTTAATGGTTCTAAATAGCGTATTTGTTGTAAAAACTAGAAGATCGCTCATTTATTAGTTGTGCCTATCATTGCTTTTGATTACTGTACTTCTCAACTAGTTCATTGATTTTTAATGCGGGCAATATGGACCAACAATCTTCCTCTTCAAGAGAGCACTTTAGCTCTCGTTTGGGTTTTATTTTAGCAGCGGCGGGTGCAGCTGTTGGCTTAGGTAATATTTGGGGTTTCCCAACCCAAGTCGCCAGTAACGGGGGTGGTGCTTTTCTGCTTGTTTACCTAATTATGATTTTCGTGGTTGCTTTCCCGATGCTGGTGGTTGAGATGGCTATTGGTCGACATGGCCAAGCAAATCCTGTCGATAGCATGCGTTCTTTGACTACAAACCCGTTAGGCAAGAAAGTCGGTGAATTTGTCGGTTGGATTGGGTTGAGTGTTCCAAGTGCAGTGCTAGCGTTTTATAGCATTGTCGGTGGTTGGTTGATCTGCTTCCTAATTGGTGCTGTCGCTGACCTGATTGGTCTAGAGGCCGCTGCTGATTGGTTTAAAGGCTTCAGTGTTGAGCGCAATGTTTTTGGTACCGTCGCATTCTATGTGCTGACTATCTTGATTGTTCAGGGCGGTGTTAAGCAGGGGATCGAGAAATGGTCGACCCGTTTGATGCCTGCGCTATTTGTGTTATTTGGCTTATTGTTTGTTTACATCATGACGCAATCTGGCGCGATGGAAGGCCTAAAGCATTACCTCGTTCCAGACTTTGAGAAAGTGTGGGATAGAAAACTGATTTTGGCAGCTATGGGGCAGGGCTTCTTCTCGCTCACTATTGGTGGTTGCTCGATGTTGGTTTATGGCTCTTACTTAAGTAAGAAAGAGAACCTGCCAAAAATGGCAATGAACGTTACCTTAGTTGATACCGCGGTTGCTTTTATTGCGGGCTTAGTCGTGATGCCTGCCATGTTTGTTGCGATGCAAAAAGGTGTTCAAATCTATGCTGAAGATGGCTCATTACTGAGCTCTGATACCCTAGTATTTACGGTTCTGCCTTTGATGTTTGATAGCTTAGGTATGCTGGGTCAGGTCTTCGCAATTGTGTTTTTCTTATTGCTAACGATTGCTGCACTTACTTCATCGATTTCAATGTTGGAAGCCCCTGTCGCTCTTGTTAGTGAGCGTTTCAAGATCAGACGAACGCCAACAAGTTGGGTAATTGGTGGTGCTATCGCATTGTTCAGTGTGGTGATTGTTTACAACTTTGCTGCGATGTTTGGCATGGTAGCGATGATTGCGACTCAGTACCTTCAACCAGTCGCTGCACTGATGTTCTGTGTGTTTGGTGGTTGGGTATGGAGCCGAGCGTCAAAAGTGAAAGAGCTTGAGCAAGGTTGTCCTGACTTTCAACTTGGTTGGTTTGGTAAGGTTTGGCCAATGTATGTGAAGTTCGTGTGCCCAATTTTAGTCGCAACGGTTATCTGGGCATCTTTTGGCTAGTAGACCATTTAACATCTAGATGATTAGACTTGCAGTTCAAGGCCACTCTTAATGAGTGGCTTTGTTGTTTTTGTATCGAACAAGCTTGTTCGATAGAAAAAAGGCGCTGAACATAAAATTCAGCGCCTTTGTATTGTTCGTTAAGCAATCGTGATTACTTAATTTCCATACCTTGTGCTTGCAAGTCTGCATGGTAAGAAGAACGTACAAACGGACCACATGCTGCGTGAGTGAAGCCTAGCTCTAGAGCAATCTCTTTCAACTCATCAAACTCAGAAGGCGGCACGTAACGTTCAACTGGCAAGTGGTGACGGCTTGGTGCTAGGTACTGGCCTAGTGTCAGCATTGTTACGCCATGTTCACGAAGATCTTTCAATACTTGAACGATCTCTTCTTTCGTCTCACCAAGGCCCATCATCACACCTGATTTGGTTGGGATGTTTGGATGCTGCTCTTTGAATTTTCTTAACAGATCAAGAGACCACTTGTAGTTCGCACCTGGACGCGCTTTACGGTATAGACGCGGCGCCGTCTCTAGGTTGTGGTTGAAAACATCTGGTGGATTGTCTTTCATTAGTTCAAGCGCAACGTCCATACGACCACGGAAGTCCGGAACCAGTGTTTCGATACGAATGTTTGGGTTTTGCTCGCGAATTTCACGGTTACAATCAGCAAAGTGTTGAGCACCGCCATCACGTAAGTCATCGCGGTCCACTGAAGTGATTACAACGTACTTCAGTTTCATGTCTTTAATCGTCTTAGCCAGTTTCTTCGGCTCTTCGGCTTCTGGAGCATTTGGTCGACCATGGGCAACATCACAGAACGGGCAGCGACGAGTACAGATAGCGCCAAGAATCATAAACGTTGCCGTGCCGTGGTTAAAACACTCAGCTAGGTTAGGGCAAGACGCTTCTTCACAAACTGAGTGCAGGTTGTTTTTGCGCATTGCAGATTTGATTTCTTGAATACGATGGCTGTCTGAAGGAAGTTTAATCTTCATCCATGCAGGCTTACGTAAAACTTCTTTCTGTTCAGCAGGCATATTCTTTACGGGAATTAATGCCATTTTGTCAGCGTCACGATATTTAACGCCTTTTTCCATTTGGATTGGTTTGCTCATGATTTTATGCTTCTGCTGTAATGTTACTGGTGGCTTGAATGTCTACTTGGTCATAGCCGAGTAGTTCTACGAGCTCTTGTATTAACTGTTGCTCAACGTTTTCTAGTTCACTTGGACCGCCGAGTTGGCTTACTTGCGCCATTTCCATTCCTTGGTAACCACATGGGTTAATACGTTGGAATGGAGACAAGTCCATATCGACGTTGAGTGCTAACCCGTGGAACGAGCAGCCGCGTCGAATTCGTAATCCAAGTGAACAGATTTTCTTGCCATCGACATAAACACCAGGAGCGTCAGGTCGGGCAGTTGAATCTATATTGTAAGCTTTCAGAGTATTGATTACGAGGTTCTCAATATGAGTAACCAAATCACGCACTCCGAATTTCTTGCGGCGGATGTTTATCAGGAAGTAAGCGACTAACTGACCGGGCCCGTGGTACGTCACTTGGCCACCGCGATCGCTTTGTATCACAGGGATATCACCAGCATTTAATACATGCTCAGCTTTACCTGCTTGTCCTTGAGTGAAAACTGGGTTGTGTTCAACCAACCAAATTTGGTCTACGTCTTCATCCGTGCGTTCGTCTGTGAACTTATGCATGGCTTTCCATACAGGTTCGTAATCCTGACGACCTAATTTTTTTACGATTAGCTTATTTTGCAAAGCGGCACTTCCTCAAGGATTAATAAAGTGAGCGCATTATAAACGCGAAACAGGTTTCTAACTACAGACGGACAGCAAGGTTTTTCAACTTTCTTTGTATTTATTGAAAATTAAGTTGAGCGCTTTGGAAGAGGAGCGAGGGTTTCAAACAAAAACAACGGCAATAAGCCGCTGTTTTTCATGCGTAATCGAAAGTTACAGAACCATACGAACGATTTCGATTTCGCCCAGTTCTTTATATAGCGTTTCTACTTGCTCAATTGAAGTCGCAGTAATATTGATAGAAACAGAGTGGTAGTTACCTTTCGCACTCGGTTTTAGAGTTGGGCTGTAGTCACCAGGAGCATGACGCTGGATCACTTCTAGCACTAGTTCTGTAAGTTCTGGCTTAGCGTAGCCCATAACTTTGTAAGTGAATGAACAAGGGAACTCTAAGAGGTCTTTTAGTTTTGCATCAGAATTGATGTTCATGATTAGCTCCAAAAGGCTAGACTCTCGCAAATTGGCGAAATGTCGATAAAAAGCGTGTTCGGTCAACAGACACGAGTAATAAGGCGGAATATTACGTGTAAATATCACCGAACTCAAGATCAACAAAAGCCGCACATGGCGGCTTTTGTTTCGCTAATGAGCAAATCATGAACCTACTCATTAGGTTAGCTATACAGCAAGCTTAGATTTTGCGTAGAACAAACTGTTGACTGGTTTAGAACAACCCTTTAAACAGCAGTACTAGGTAATCCCACAGGCGGCTAAATAGGCTGCCTTGGTCTACATCTTCAAGTGCAAGTAGTGGGTATTCAGCAACGTCTTCACCGTCGACTTGGTAGAATAGTTTACCCACAACGTCGCCTTTACTGATTGGTGCTTCTAGCTCTTTCTCAAGCACGAAGCTTGCCTTCAGGTTCTTAGCTTGGCCACGAGGCAGAGTAACGAACGTATCTTCGTCGACACCTAGTGCAACCGTGTCCTTGCTACCCATCCAGATTTTTTCTTCAACGAATGTCTCGCCAGCAGTATGTGGTGCCACTGTTTCGAAGAAGCGGAAACCGTAGCTAAGCAGTTTTTTGCTTTCTGTTTTACGAGCGTTCGCATTCTTGGTGCCCATCACAACCGCAACAAGACGCATTTTGCCTTCTGTTGCTGAGCTTACTAGGCTGTAACCTGCGTTGCTCGTGTGGCCCGTTTTAATGCCATCAACGTTCATGCTCTTATCCCATAACAGACCGTTACGGTTATACTGGGTGATGCCGTTGTAAGTGAATTTCTTTTGTGAGTAGATACGGTACTCATCAGGAACGTCGCGAATCAGCGCCTGACCTAGTAGCGCCATATCGTAAGGCGTTGAGTAAAGGTTAGGATTGTCTAGACCGTGCACGTTAGCAAAGTGCGTGTCTTTCATGCCGATAGAGCTCGCCCATGCGTTCATTAAGTCAACAAATGCATCTTCAGAGCCGGCAATATGTTCAGCCATCGCAACACAAGCATCGTTACCTGATTGAATAATGATACCGCGGTTCAGCTCTTCAACTTTAACGGTTGTACCAACTTCAATGAACATCTTAGATGAATCAGGGAAGTTTTTAGCCCAAGCATTTTCACTGATAACAACATCGTCGTTTAGGTTGATGTTGCCACGCTCTAGCTCTTGGCCGACTACGTAGCTCGTCATCATCTTGGTTAAACTTGCTGGAGAAAGTTGAGTGTTCATCTCTTTCTCTGCGAGTACTTTGCCTGAATGGTAATCCATCAGAACAAATCCCTTAGCAGCGATTTGAGGAGCGTCAGGAACAATAATAGGAGCGGCGAATGACGATGTTGCTATCGTTGCAGAAAGTGCAACTGAAGTAGCAAAAATCGATTTAACAAGTTTATTAGATTTAATCATTTTGAATGCAATTATTAGGTGAACTATTCATATATTAACAGAATCACTCTGTCACACCAGAGCGCTGATTACCAGAAGTAACTGTTAGATAAATTAGCGAGTTAGCGTGTGTTTTTTTATATAAGCTGACGGGTAACCCATTAGCTTAACTTGTTCTAATTTTTCTTGAGTCAGAGCATAGTCATGAAATGGGCCAAGCATCAGGCGGTAGTTATCATCATTTGGCTGCAAGAACGTTGCTACAGCTAACTTTTCGCCTAGATCTTTGGCTAACTTCTCGGTTCTATCTTCATGTGGGGAAGTGGCTACTTGAATAATAAATTGAGGTAAAGCCGCCTTTTTATTTGCGTCGGTTGGCATAGCCACAGTGATGACTTCTATCTCAATATTTGCCGTGCCTGTTCTCAATACATCGAGTTTGTATGCCGCGGCATAACTAAGGTCAATGATTCGCCCTTCATGAAATGGGCCTCGGTCATTGATGCGCACAATCGTCGTTTTGTCATTGTCGGTATTCGTCACTTTTACATAGCTCGGAATCGGCAATGTTTTGTGTGCCGCAGACATCGAATACATGTCGTAGATCTCGCCATTCGACGTTAAATGACCATGAAATTTCTTACCGTACCAAGAGGCTTTGCCTTTCTCAGTAAACCCTTCTGTCTTCTTTACGATCTTGTAGTCTTCGCCACGCAAAGTGTAATCCGTGTTACCACCTAAACTATAAGGTTCATACTGAGGGTGAGCATCCTCGAGATGCTCTACTGAGATCGGTGCGTCTGGTGCAATATCTGAATCTATATCGTAGCGGCCTGTTGGTTCTGTCGAAGAACAACCGTTTATAACAACGGCTAGGCTCACTATAGACACTAGTTTTTTTATTGGCAGCTCATTAACCAAAGATGTTTTTATAGGAGTTACTTTAACAGACATCAATTAGGTCGCCTTTGAGAATGCTTTTCTGTGTGTATGGATTGACATTAAAATACCGAAACCGGCCATAAGGGTAACCATAGAGGTACCGCCATAGCTGACCAGAGGTAGAGGGACACCAACCACAGGTAGAATGCCGCTTACCATACCAATGTTTACGAAAATATAGACGAAGAAACTCAGTACGATACTGCCGCCCATCATTCGCCCAAATGCTGTTTGAGCTTGGCTTGCAAGCACTAAGCCACGGCCAATAATGAACAGGTAGATAGCGAGCAAAAACAAAATACCAATCATGCCCCACTCTTCGGCGATGACCGCAAAAATAAAGTCGGTATGGCGCTCTGGAATGAACTCTAGTTGAGATTGAGTACCTTGCAGCCAACCTTTTCCTGATATACCACCAGAGCCAATTGCAATCTTACTTTGGATGATGTGATAGCCTGCACCTAATGGATCTGATTCAGGGTCAAAAAGGGTTCTTACACGAACTTTTTGATATTCACGCATCAAGAAGAACCATAAGATTGGAATAAACCCACCCAGTGCAATCGCGGCACTGGCAATGATCTTCCAACTAATACCTGCCAGGAATATCACGAAGATACCGGATGCTGCGATGAGTATCGATGTGCCTAAATCGGGCTGTTTAGCGATAAGGATTGTAGGTACAAACACCATCACTAATGAGATAGCTAAAGTTTGGAAAGTGGGTGGCAGTGAGCGCTTACCAATAAATCGAGCCAGCATCAAAGGTACTGCAAGCTTCAATAGTTCAGAGGGTTGGAATCGAATAAAGCCGAAGTTTAACCAGCGCTGTGCACCTTTAGAGGCCTCGCCAAAGAACAACACTCCGAGTAGTAGAATAACGCCGCCCGCAAACAGTAGTGGAGCCAAGGTCTCATAAGTACGAGGCGAGATTTGCGCTAAAAAGATCATCACACCTAAAGACAGCACCATACGCATCGCTTGGCGATCCATCATCGCAAGGCTTTGTCCGCTTGCGCTGTACATGATCAATAGGGCAAAGCCCATTAAAACCAGAATGCCAAGCAATAGCGGAAGGTCGATATGCAGCCGTTCAAATAGGGCTCTATTTCGTCCAGTTGAAGGATCAAGTTTCATTATTTTATTGGCTCACTTTCATAATCTTCTGCAAGAATAATATGGTCTAAAATTCTTCTTACAACTGGGCCACCATTTGATGAACCACCACCGGCATTCTCCAAAACGATAGTTACGATCGCTTCAGGATCTTCAAAAGGCGCATAACCGGTGAAGAGGGCATGATCGCGTAAATGTTCTGCGATTTCATCTGCGTTGTATTCTTCATCTTCTTTTAGACCGAATACTTGTGCAGTACCTGATTTACCAGCAGTTTGATAAGACATTTTTTGGAATGAGCGTCTTGCTGTGCCTTTCTTTCCGTGGTTTACCAATCTCATGCCTTCTTGCGCGATATCCCAGTATCTCTGCTTAACACCAGTTACCGGAGGGTACGTTTCGATTTCAGATATCGTTTGTTCATCGAACGGTTGACCGTTCTCAATTGTCGCGCGTAGTAAATGGGGAGCGGTTACCTCTCCTTCATTGACCAATACTGAAGTCGCTTTTGCAATCTGCATTGGTGTTGCTGTCCAGTAGCCCTGGCCAATACCGACAGGGATGGTGTCACCTTGATACCAAGGTACACGGTGTCTGGCCATTTTCCATTCGCGAGTGGGCATATTCGCTTTGCTTTCTTCGTAAATGTCGATGCCAGTGTAATCACCAAAACCGAATAACATCATCCATTTAGATAAGCGATCGATGCCTAAATCAAATGAAATTTGGTAGAAGAAGGTATCAACCGATTCTTCAATGGCTTTCTCTATGTCAACGACACCGTGTCCCCAACGTAACCAGTCGCGGAACGGCTTCGTTTTTGAGTTTGGAATCTTCCAATAGCCTGGGTCATTACGCGTCGTGTTCGGAGTAATTACGCCTTCTTGCAGAGCTGCGACGGCAATGAAGGGTTTGATCGTCGATGCTGGCGGATAAATTCCTAGCGTTGCACGGTTAACTAAAGGTCGGTCTTTGTCTTGAAGCAGGGCATTATAACCTTTCGAGGAAATACCATGCACAAAGGCATTTGGGTCGTAGCTTGGGCTGGAAACCATGGCTAATACGCCATTGTCTTTCGGGTCGAGAACCACGGCTGAACCACGACGTCCATCAAGCAGTTTATGCACGTATAGCTGAAGTTTGATATCCAAGTTGAGCACGATATCTTTCCCCGGAGCCGAAGGTACAAATTTAAGAGTGCGGATCACTCGTCCACGGCTGTTTACTTCGACTTCTTGATAGCCAGCGGTGCCGTGTAGCATGTCTTCGTAATAGCGCTCAATGCCGAGTTTACCGATATCGCGGGTGGCTTGGTAATTGGCGTCTTTCTCTTCACGAACCAAGCGCTGCATATCACGGTCGTTGATGCGAGATACGTAGCCAATCACGTGAGTTAACACATCACCATAAGGGTAGAAACGTTTTAGCGTCCCTGTCACTTCAACGCCTGGGAACTTATGTTGATTTACAGAAAAGACCGCCACTTGTTCTTCGGTAAGCTGATTAAGAATAGGTACTGATTTGAAGCGACGTGAATTACGACGATCACGATTAAAACGTTCGATACGCTCCGGTGGTATGTCGATTAACGCTTGTAAACGAACAAGCGTATCTTCCATGTTTTTGACTTTTTCTGGGGTGATCTCCAGATTAAAAACAGGCCGGTTTTCTGCAAGAAGTACACCGTTGCGGTCGTAAATTAAACCACGATTGGGTGCGATTGGAACGACCTTGATGCGGTTGTCGTTGGAGCGGGTTTTATAGTCCTGATATTGATTAACTTGGATGTTGTAAAGGTTCACAACCAGCAAGCTCATCATCACTATAATCCCTGCAAACGCAACAAAAGCACGACTAGTAAATAGTCGTGCTTCTGCTTTGTAATCACGAATTTGGCTACGTTTACGTAACATTAACGCTTATTCTCGATGATAAGGGTGGTTAGCAGTGACGCTCCAAGCTCGATACAAGCTTTCAGCCATGATAACGCGTACTAATGGGTGAGGGAGAGTAAGTGCTGACAGAGACCAGCTTTGGTCTGCTGCCGCTTTACATGCTGGTGCTAATCCTTCAGGCCCGCCAATAAGGATAGAAACGTCACGGCCATCCAGCTTCCAACTTTCCAATTGCTCTGCGAGTTGAGGCGTATCCCACTTTCTTCCTGGGATATCGAGTGTGACAATGCGGTTGCCTTTCGGAACTGCAGCTAACATTGCTTCGCCTTCTTTTTGAAGAATACGTGCAATATCGGCATTTTTACCGCGTTTTCCCGCAGTGATTTCAATGAGTTCTAATGGCATATCATGAGGGAAGCGGCGTTTATATTCTTTAAAGCCTTCTTCAACCCACTTTGGCATTTTTGTACCAACTGCGATTAACTGGATCTTCAAAGCTTAGCCCCAAAGTTTTTCTAGTTGGTACAGTTCACGATGCTCTTCTTGCATAACGTGAAGCATGCTTGTGCCCATGTCTAGAACAACCCATTCACCTTCTTTTTGGCCGTCCATGCCAAGGGGATTCATGCCAGCCTTGCGCACTTCATCAGCAACGTGCTGTGCAATAGAGGCAACATGGCGCTTAGATGTACCAGTACAAACAATCATGTAGTCAGTAACACTTGATTTGCCTTCTACATCGATAGTCACAATCGATTCTGCTTTCATGTCGTCGGCTTTGTCTGCAAGAAAATCTTTTAGTTCTTCACGTAACACGGGGTGTTCCTTTAATCTGAGTTTAGCTTTTTAGGGTCTGTTGACCCTAGAATATACCACGCTTTTATGCGTGAGATGGGATTGAAGCTGAAGGGATACAAAACTCTACGCTTAACTGATGAATTAGTGGCCAAGGCGACTGTTCATATTGGGTTTTTGTCATCAATTCAGCTTGAGTGAGCAACGCAAACAGGGAGTGTAATCGAGAAATCGAAACTCTTGTTAGCGCGGCGTTATAAAGAGGTTTTTTTGATTGCCAGATACGGTGCTTTTCAAATACCTGCGCGATTGGCATCTGCTTCATTTGTTGCTGCATTTGTAATAGCAGAGCAAGCTCACGTTGTATGCTACGCAGCAAGATGACGGGTTCGACACCTTCGGCTTCTAACTGACGCAGGATTCGCTGTGCACGGTTGCCTTTGCCTGCTAATAACGCATCACTCCAATGGAATGGCGTAAAGTGGTTGTGTCGACTCAGCGATTCTTCTAAACGTACTAATGTGAGCTTTCCATCTGGGTATTGGAGAGCCAGTTTTTCTAGGCTTTGGGTGAGCGCAAATAGATTACCCTCATGCCACTGCGCCAACATTTGTATCGCTTCAGGATCCGGTGATAAGCCGATCTGACGACAGCGTGTTTGAACAAACTGAGGTAATCGGCTGACATCAGGAGTTAAACAGCTTACCCAATGCCCTTGATTAGAGAGTGCTTTAAACCACTTAGCACTCTCTTGAGCCTTAGTTAGCTTAGTGCCAATCAAGATCAATAGAATATCGTTGTGTATATGCTCAGAGATTGCGAGTAATTCTTTTGCAATCGACGCATTGACCCCGGACTCTGGCAATTCAAGTTCGATGACCTGACGACTAGAGAATAGGCTCAATGCTTGAGTGCAGTCGTAGACTTGATTCCAGTCGAGACTGCTATCAATAGCAAAGCGGTGGCGTTCTTCAAAGCCTTGCTCTTTGGCTGTCTTTTGAATCGCTTCTCGGCTTTCCTGCAGCAGTAAAGGTTCGTTACCAAAAATTAGGTAAACGTTGCTTAACTGCTTAGCAAGTTGCTCAGATAAACGATCAGCAAAAATACGCATTAAATAAACCTATTGCTCGACAGTTACGCTAGGCTCAGCATCAGGTACTGCACTTGCGTCGACCTCAACATCGTCAATTTCGATGTTTTTGATGTTGTACTGTTTTTCTAGCTCTTTTACTTGAACCTGTTCAAGCTCTTCTAGGTTCATATTTCCTGCGGCAATAGTCGCTTTCAGTCGGGCCATTTGACGAAGGATTTGGCTTGTTGCAAGCTTGCGCATTTCGTCTTCAATCATGTCACGCTCAACCGATTTTGCGAGTGCCGTTAGTGGGTTGTCTAAATAGCTGCGGGTTACGCTAGTTGAGAAGGTATTGGCCCCTAATTCTGGGATCGTTACGCGGTATGAAGCGTTAAGCGTCAGCTCTTTCTCAGCGGCACGAGTATTTTGGTATAGCGACAAAGTACGTTCCCCAACTCCTTCACCAAGAATATGTAGGTTAGGGATATTTTCAGCTGGTGGCACTATTTCTACATCATTCATACGTAGCTGGCTTTTCATCATACGTGTAAACGTACTGTATTGGTCGTAACTGGTTACTGAGATCTTGTTGAGCTCTTCTGGCACAGAGTAATCACCACGCAGGTGAAAACCACAGGCGCTCAGTAGGCTAACGGTTAGAACAACAATAGTAACTTTCAATGAAGATAGTGAATTCAGGCGCATTATTTGATGGCTCTCATGAAGGTAGAATACTTATTTAAAGGCTTTAGTTCGTTTGAGTTGTTAGGCTCAAGTCTAAAGCGCTTAAATAAGTAGACAGGGCTATTAGCTACCCTGTCTACAGACTGCTTTTGATGAATTAAGTTCGTTAATTCTTCAGTAATTGCACTGTGCTAACGAAATTAGTTAGCAACGATGTTTAGAAGCTTACCAGGTACGAAGATAACTTTACGGATAGTTAAGCCATCTAGGAACTTCTTAGCGTTCTCATCGTTTAGACCAAGTTCACGAACTTGCTCTTCTGTCGCGTCAGCAGCAACCGTTAGTTTTGCTCGTAGCTTACCGTTGATCATTACCACGATAGTCTTCTCGTCTTCAACTAGCGCTTTCTCGTCAAACGTTGGCCATGTTGCTGAGTCTACGTTTGATTCACCAAGCGCAATCCACATTTCGTAAGAGATGTGTGGCGTCATTGGGTAAAGCATACGTACAACTGCTTTTAGCGCTTCATCAAGGATTGCACGATCTTGTACAGATTCTTGAGGTGCTTTCGCTAGCTTGTTCATCAGTTCCATGATTGCAGCGATTGCCGTGTTGAACGTTTGGCGGCGGCCAATATCGTCCGTTACTTTCGCGATAGTCTTGTGGATATCACGACGAAGTGCTTTTTGGTCACCAGACAAAGCAGAAGCATCAACAGCTTCAGCCGCACCTTTAGAAGAGTGAGCGTGAACCAGTTTCCAAACACGCTTAAGGAAACGGTTTGCCCCTTCAACGCCAGACTCTTGCCACTCAAGCGTCATGTCTGCAGGCGATGCAAACATCATGAATAGACGTACTGTATCAGCGCCGTACTTGTCTACCATCTCTTGTGGGTCGATACCGTTGTTTTTCGACTTAGACATTTTGATCATGCCTGAGTGTTCAACGTCGCGGCCTTGGTTGTCGACTGCTTTTTCAATACGACCTTTCGCGTCACGGTCGATAGTCACGTCAGTTGGAGCAATCCATTCCTTCGTGCCTTTCTCGTTCGTGTGGTAGAACGCGTCAGCCAGAACCATGCCTTGACATAGTAGTTGCTTGAACGGTTCATCAGACGTTACGTAACCCGCATCACGAAGAAGCTTATGGAAGAAACGAGAGTAAAGCAGGTGCATACAAGCGTGCTCAATACCACCAACGTATTGGTCAACTGGCAGCCAGTAGTTAGCTTTCTCTGGATCTAGAATGTCATCAGCTTGTGGTGAACAGTAACGCGCGTAGTACCATGAAGACTCCATGAAAGTATCGAACGTATCAGTTTCACGTAGCGCAGGTTCGCCATTGAATGTGGTTTCAGCCCAAGACTTATCCGCCTTGATTGGGCTAGTTACGCCATCCATTACCACGTCTTCTGGAAGAATAACGGGCAGTTGGTCTGCTGGTACTGGGTGAACTTCACCGTCTTCTGTCGTTACCATTGGGATTGGAGCACCCCAGTAACGCTGACGAGAAACGCCCCAGTCACGTAGACGGAAGTTTACTGTCTTCTTACCTTTGCCTTCAGCTTCAAGCTTCGCAGCGATTGCATCGAATGCTTCTTGGAATGCAAGACCATCGAATTCACCAGAATCGAACAGTATACCTTTCTCAGTGTAAGCCGCTTCAGACACGTCTAGCTCAGAACCATCTTCAGGTTTGATCACTGGGATGATATCGATGCCGTACTTAGTTGCGAATTCGTAGTCACGTTGGTCGTGAGCAGGAACCGCCATTACCGCACCTGTGCCGTAATCCATAAGAACGAAGTTAGCTACGTAAACAGGAACAACACGACCGTTAAGAGGGTGGATAGCCGTTAAGCCAGTATCCATACCTTTCTTTTCCATCGTTGCGAGTTCAGCTTCAGCCACCTTGGTGTTACGACATTCTTCAACGAATGCTGCAAGATCAGGGTTGTTCTGTGATGCTTTCTCTGCAAGAGGGTGACCTGCAGCGATACCAACATAAGAAACACCCATTAGTGTATCAGGACGTGTTGTGTACACTTCTAATGGCGCTTCTTCACCGTTAACAGCGAAAGATAGCTCAACACCTTCAGAGCGGCCGATCCAGTTGCGCTGCATGGTCTTAACCATTTCAGGCCAACCTTCAAGGTTGTCTAGATCGTCTAGTAGCTCTTGAGCGTACTCAGTGATTTTAATGAACCACTGTGGGATTTTCTTTTGTTCTACCGGAGTATCACAACGCCAGCAGCAACCGTCTTCTACTTGCTCGTTTGCAAGAACCGTTTGGTCGTTTGGACACCAGTTAACAGAAGATGTCTTCTTGTAAACTAGGCCTTGTTCGTAAAGCTTCGTGAAGAACTCTTGTTCCCAACGGTAGTACTCAGGAGTACACGTTGCGAATTCACGTTTCCAGTCGTAACCAAAGCCTAAAAGCTTAAGCTGGTTTTTCATGTATTCGATGTTTTCGTAAGTCCACGGAGCAGGCGCTGTGTTGTTTTTTACAGCTGCGTTTTCTGCAGGTAGGCCGAATGCATCCCAACCGATTGGCTGCATTACGTTTTTGCCTTGTAGACGTTGGAAACGAGATACCACATCACCGATGGTGTAGTTACGCACGTGACCCATATGCAGTCGACCACTTGGGTACGGGAACATAGAAAGACAGTAGAATTTTTCTTTATTTGGGTCTTCACTTACAACGAAAGTCTCGCTGTCATCCCAGTGTTGTTGAACCTTTTTTTCAATCTCTTGCGGGTTATATTGTTCTTGCATCGATGGTATCCGGTTATCTTGGAATTTGTGAGTTCGGTTAGAACAGAATCTTACAGATCGTCATAGAATACCTAAAGGAGCTTAGTACAACAATAGTTATACCCTTCATACTTGCAGTTGCAGCACGGTTGATTGCGTAAATTCAACCAAATTACTTAGGACAGCTATACTTAAGGGTATGAATTGCATTTGTTTGTTAGGAACTGGTCGCTTAACTACGGCCCCGTTCACTAAGATAAAGCTTAGTCATCTTAAGGAGGTCGTTATGCCGAAGAAAAAAGCACTCTATGAAGAAGTCGTCGAAGAGGTGATAGAAACGCTGAAGCATAGCCCTGAAGAGCTTAACAACAAAATCGAAACGTCGGGCAAGTTTGCGAAAGCTGCCAATGACATGACCAAAGATGAGCTATCATTAATCTCGGCCTATGTGAAGTCGGACTTAAAAGAGTTTTCCGAAAGTTATGAAGAGAGTAAAGGTGGTCCATTTTATTTGATGATCACAGACTCTATTTGGCAAGGATTGCTAGATATCACTGATCGCACTAAGGTGGAATGGGTTGAATTGTTCCAAGACTTAGAACATCAAGGGTTGTATCAAGCGGATGAGGTTATCGGGCTCGGGACGCTTGTCTGTGATGAGTGTGGGCATCAAACCGAATACAACCACCCGACCAATATCATTCCATGTATCAAGTGTGGGGCGACAGGGTTTAGCCGTAAAGCACTTAAGCCGTAAACACTTAAGTCGTAAACACTTAAGTCGTAAACACTATAGCCATAGCACCATCAACTTTACACCGCAGTAATAAAAAAGGGTTGACCCAATCAGCCAACCCTCAAATCACTTTCTTCGAATTTCTAATCTAGCTCTTTGGCTTTCTAATTACCCAGCTAATCACCAAGCTGAGCATCGCCCAGATATACAGTGGCCAAGTACCAACTGCGTGAAAAGGCGTTTGCCCATCAGTTGAAATGAGATCAGCTTTTAATACGGCCGTTTCAAACTGAGGTATTTGCTTGATGATGTTGCCTTTGTAATCGGTTACTGCCGTCACACCATTGTTGGTCGAGCGAATAACTGGCTTACCAAGCTCCAGAGCACGCATCTGTGCGATTTCCATATGTTGCAGTGGACCAATCGAACGACCAAACCACGCATCGTTAGAGAGCGTTAAAATAAAGTCCGTCTCATCAGTCACGCTTTGTCTAACTTGATCATTAAAGACGATCTCATAACACAACGCAGGTGCTAAGTGACGGCCATTTGCCACGATGTTTGGTTGAACAAAATCGCCACGGCTAAATGATGACATCGGCAAGTTGAAGAACGGTGCCAATGGGCGCAAGATATTTTCAAACGGCACAAACTCACCAAATGGCAATAGGTGATGTTTATGGTAGCGTTCGTCTGGATCGTAGCTGTATTCACCGTATGGATTGACACCTAGAGAAAGAACGCTGTTGTAGTACTTCTTATCTTCAGACTGATTGAGTACGCCAGTGATGATTGAGCTGTTGTTCATCTTCGCTGCGCTATCTAAGTTACGTAAGAAAGATGGAATTTCAACTTCGAATGCTGGAATAGCGGCTTCAGGCCAAATGATGATATCGGCATCCCAGTTTTCTCTACTTAGATCTGTGTACTTCATCATCGTAGGCCAGCGGTGGCTTGGTAGCCATTTACTGTCTTGATCTACATTGCCTTGAATCAATACCACTGAGGTTGTTTTTTCAGGGTTCGGTGTCACCCAATCGATATTTCGAATGCCAAAACCTGCACTGAATACGATTGCAGGGATGATGCCAACACTCCATGCTTTATTGATAACCATATAAGCGAGTGCAGATGCAGAGACAATGACTGCCAGAGTAATTAACTCGACACCGCCAATCGGTGCAAACGAGCCTAGTGGAGAATCGATTTGGCTGTAGCCAAGCCAAAGCCAAGGAAAGCCCGTCATTACCCAGCCACGTAGCCAATCACTGATTAACCACAATGCAGGAGCTGCGAGGAAAAAGCGGCTTAGGTTATTAGCAGGGAAGTACTTGTTTAAGCTCCAGGTAAATAGGCCTGAATAAACCGCTAGGTAGCCAATGAGCAAAGCCATCAAAAACAGGTTGGCTGCCAGTGGCATGCCGCCAAAATGATCGATGCTGACGTATACCCAGCTGATACCTGTTGCGAATTGGCCTAAACCCCATCCGTAGCCAATCCAAAGCGCACTTTTAGGAGAACGGTTGTGGATCAGTAACAGCAACAAAGCTGGGCTGAGAATAGCAAGAGGCCATATAGAGTATGGAGCGAATGAAAGGGTGGTTATAGCGCCAACAAAAACGGCCGCTAGCGGCCGTAATAGGCGATGAATAAAGGTCTTAGTCATCTAATTTCTGTCATCTCTTTAGAGAGAAGTTGTTATTCTTCGATAGTCGGAAGAGGTTGTTCGTCAGGTATCGTTACCTGTAGCTGAATCACACGACGGTTATCTGCAGACGTAATTTTGAAATGGTAGTTTTCGATTTCTACAATTTCGCCACGAACTGGCAGGTGACCGAGTGCTGTCATAACCATGCCGCCTACCGTATCCACTTCATCGTCACTAAAGGCAGTGTTAAACGTATCGTTGAACTCTTCAATAGTGGTTAAAGCTTTAACAGAGAAAGTATGCTTGCTCAGCTTACGAATATCTAGCTCTTCTTCATCGTCGAACTCGTCTTCAATTTCACCAACGATTTCTTCGAGGATATCTTCAATGGTTACCAGGCCAGAAACTCCGCCAAACTCATCGACAACGATAGACATGTGGTAGCGCTCTTCTTGGAACTCTTTGAGTAGGCGATCAACACGCTTACTTTCAGGAACAACCACGACAGGGCGAATCACTTGTTCGATATCAAATGGGGCACTTTCTGAACCCAAATACTTAAGTAGGTCCTTCGCTAATAGAATGCCTTCAACATGGTCTTTATCTTCACTGATCACTGGGTAGCGAGAGTGTTGAGCATCAGTAATAAGCGCAATCAATGTATCTAAATCATCGGTGCGTTCAACTGTAACCATTTGAGAGCGAGGCAGCATGATATCGCGTACTCGCATCTCTGAAATTTCCATTACACCCTCGAGCATGTCGCGCGTGTCGTGGTCAATTAGGTCATTAATTTCTGAGTCGCGGATTACATCTACGAGCTCTTGGCGATCTTTAACTTCACCTTGAAATAGTTGGCCTAGGCGTTCAAAGAAGGACTTTCTACTCGGACCTTCAGATTTTTTACTTCCCTCAAAAGTGGGGGGGTTACCTTCGTTCATGATTTCTCAAAAAATAACGCTATCAGAAGTGTGATAGCACACGTTACAACTCAGATTCCTGCGAAAATCACAGGTTCGATGAGTTATTGTTTCTCTGCAACCTACTTTACTAGAATCGATTTACTTTTCTAGAATATACGGGTCTTCAAACCCCATAGTTTGCATGATTTCTGTTTCGAGTGACTCCATCTCTTCAGCTTCATCATCTTCGATATGATCATAACCTAGCAGATGCAGACTGCCATGTACAACCATATGAGCCCAGTGTGCTAGCAGAGGCTTACTTTGCTCTTCTGCTTCTTTTTCGACAACTTGGCGGCAAATAATGAGGTCACCCAGTAGATCTAATTCCACTCCTGGTGGTGCTTCAAATGGGAAAGACAGCACGTTAGTTGGCTTATCTTTTCCACGATAGTCATGATTGAGCTGGTGGCTTTCTTGTGTATCAACAATACGAACCGTCAACTCGGCACTCTCTTGAAACTGAGGAATTGTCTTGTCTAACCAAAGTTGAATATCTTGCTCAGTTGGAAGACCTTGCTCATTTTCGACTGCTAATTGCAGGTCTAGTTCAATAGACATCTATTTATCACCTTGCTCTGCAATGACAGAACTATTTTGTGTTGCTAATTGTGTCGTAACAGCTTGCTGAGCCTCAAGAAGCTTGGCCTCGCGCTCTTCACGCTTACGTTGTTCAAACTCTTTGCGCTCTTTCTGGTCTTTTGCTTCCCACTTCTCGTACGCGTTGACGATACGAGCAACGACAGGGTGACGAACGACGTCTTCAGACATGAAGAAGTTAAAGCTAATATCATCCACTTCACTGAGCACTTCAGTTGCATGACGTAGGCCTGATTTTGCACCACGAGGTAAATCGATTTGCGTAATATCACCTGTGATCACAGCGCGAGAGTTAAAACCGATACGGGTTAAGAACATTTTCATCTGCTCTACCGTGGTGTTTTGGCTCTCATCAAGAATGATAAACGCATCATTCAATGTACGACCACGCATGTAAGCCAGTGGAGCAACTTCAATCACGTTACGTTCAATCAGCTTCTCAACTCGCTCAAAGCCAAGCATTTCAAACAGTGCATCGTAAAGCGGACGCAAATATGGGTCTACTTTTTGGCTTAAATCACCCGGTAGGAAACCAAGCTTCTCACCAGCTTCAACAGCAGGACGAGTCAGTAGGATTCGACGAACTTCTTGACGTTCAAGTGCATCAACCGCAGCCGCAACAGCTAAGTATGTTTTACCAGTACCAGCAGGTCCAATACCAAAAGTGATGTCATGAGTGACCATGTTCATTAGGTATTGTGCTTGGTTTGGCGTGCGAGGCTTGATGACGCCTTTTTTAGTCTTAATGGTCACTTCTTTGCCGTAGTCGATTTCAGACTCGACGTGTTGCTCCAAAATACCAGACTCAGTGACGGCCAGATGCACTTGCTCTGGTTCGATATTGATTATGTTGCCTTTAACTGGAGCCGTTTCAACATAGAGGTGTTTGATGATGTCTAAAGCGGCGGCTGTAGTGTGAGGCTTACCGACAATCGTGAAAAAGTTGCTACGGTAATTAATCTCAACGCCCAGACGACGCTCAAGATGCTTGATGTTGTCGTCAAATGGTCCGCATAAACTTGCCAAGCGCTTGTTGTCTGCTGGCTCTAGATTTATCTCTAAGGTAACGATTTTATTGCTCAAATTAGCCTCTCATTTTGTGCCACTCACTCTTAAATATAAAAAAGAGCAAAAAGCCCGATTTAGACCGGGCTTTTGATGGTGATATCCCTATTTCTAAGATGGTCACTTAGTTAGGTAATTTCAAGCTTTGTGTTTGCGCTTTGTGCTCAAACAGTTGTATTGCCTATGGTGTAAATGTCGCTACACCTAGCTCGTCTTCACGTTTTGTTTTTTCCATCATTTCTGCTGGAGTCATAACAACGCGTAGACCCATGTCTTTTTCTGTGCGAACTAGCTCACCACGTAGTGAGTTAGTGTAAACCTCTGTGATCTTCACATCTACGAACTGGCCGATTAGGTCGGCAGAACCTTCGAAGTTCACAACACGGCTGTTTTCTGTACGGCCGCGAAGTTCCATTAGGTTCTTTCTTGATGGACCTTCAACAAGAATACGTTGCTCTGTACCTAACATTAGACGAGAGAAGCGCATAGCTTGTGTATTTACCGTTTGTTGCAGTTCGTATAGACGATCTTTCTTCTCTTGTGCTGGTACATCACATGGGTAATCTGCCGCTGGCGTACCTGGACGTGGAGAGAAAACAAAGCTGAAGCTCATATCGAAATCAACTTCTTTAATTAGCTTCATTGTATCTTGGAAGTCTTGCTTAGACTCACCAGGGAAACCAACAATAAAGTCAGAGCTGATTTGAATGTCAGGACGAGCTTTACGCAGTTTACGGATAATAGATTTGTACTCGATAGCCGTATGTGGACGCTTCATCATCGTAAGAATACGGTCACTACCACTTTGTACTGGTAGGTGAAGGAAGCTCACTAGTTCAGGGGTATCTTTGTAAACTTCAATAATGTCGTCACCAAACTCAAGCGGGTGGCTTGTTGTGAAACGAATACGGTCGATACCGTCGATAGACGCAACTAGGCGAAGGAGCTCTGCAAATGTGCAGATGTCACCTTCGTGAGTAGGGCCTCGGAATGCGTTTACGTTTTGGCCTAGCAGGTTTACTTCACGTACGCCTTGCTCTGCAAGTTGTGCAACTTCGAATAGCACATCATCCATTGGACGACTAACTTCTTCACCACGAGTATATGGAACAACGCAGTAAGTACAGTACTTAGAACAACCTTCCATGATAGAAACGTAGGCTGTTGCGCCGTCTGCTTTTGGCTCTGGCAGGTTATCGAACTTTTCGATCTCTGGGAAAGAGATGTCCATTACTGGCTTTTCGTTAGACAGTGATGACTTAATCATCTCTGGCAAACGGTGTAATGTTTGTGGGCCAAAGATTACGTCTACGTAAGGTGCACGTTGACGAATGTGATCACCTTCTTGAGTCGCTACACAGCCACCCACACCGATCACCACACCTTCTTTTTTATCTTTAAGCGTTTTCCAACGACCAAGCTGGTGGAATACTTTTTCTTGCGCTTTTTCGCGGATAGAACAAGTATTCAATAGTAGTACGTCTGCTTCCTCAGGTACTTCAGTTAGCTCATAGCCATTTGCAGCGTTAAGCAGGTTGGCCATTTTTGATGAATCATATTCATTCATCTGACAGCCCCAAGTTTTAATTAGCAGTTTCTTACTCATTATATGTTCGCTCGATCGTTAGTTTAATTTAAGGGAGCAAATCGCCCATTATTCATCCGCTAGCTCCGTTCGTCATAATTCGGTATTCAATTTTATGACAGGCTCTAGCGGCAAGCGGCGTATTGTACTGGTTTCAAAACCGACTGACTAGTAGTCTGAACAAATCTCTTATGTAGTGGTTTTTATTATCGTCAACGCCATATGCCATAAGGGGTAACCCTTCTTTCTAATAAGGTTTTTGGTTACAAGTTCGTTATGAAAAAGTACAATCAAAAACAGTCAAAGAATCAAACTGATAAGTACAAAATATGAACAGTTACGATATTGTCGTCGTCGGTGGCGGCATGGTTGGTGCAGCAACAGCAATCGGTTTTGCAAAGCAAGGTCTGAGTGTTGCGGTGATCGAAGGTTTTGCCCCACAAGCTTTTGATGAGTCGCAAGCGATGGACATTCGTGTGTCAGCGATTTCTCAAGCATCGGTCGATTTGCTTGAAGATCTTGGTGCATGGCAAAGTATTGCAGCGATGCGCGTCTGTTCTTACAAGCGATTGGAAACTTGGGAACATCCAGAGTGTCGTACTCGGTTTGATGCAGCATCACTGGACCTTCCTCGTTTGGGCTATATCGTTGAGAATCGATTAATCCAATTGGGTTTATGGGCTCAGTTTGATGCCTACGACAATCTCGAACTGTTATGTCCAGAAAAGCTCGATGAGATTGAGTTTGGTGAGACCAATATAGTCAAGCTTCAGTCGGGTACTCAGTTGTCCGCGAAGTGGGTGGTTGGCGCTGATGGCGCAAATTCAGCCGTCCGTCAGCAAGCAGGGATTGGTATTACGGCTTGGGATTACCGACAGCACTGCATGCTTATCAACGTAGAAACAGAACAGCCTCAGCAAGATATTACTTGGCAGCAATTTTTACCAAGTGGTCCTCGTTCATTTTTGCCTTTGTGTTCTCTAGTCTCTGACGATCAAGAAGTCGGGCAGGGCTCGTTAGTTTGGTATGATTCTCCACTGCGTATTAAGCAATTGTCAGCAATGCCCCCTGAAAAACTACGTAATGAAGTACTTACTCACTTTCCTAAAGAGTTAGGTGATATCAAAGTTTTGAACTCGGGTTCTTTTCCTCTGACACGACGTCATGCTCAATCATACTCAAAGAATAACTGTATTTTAGTCGGGGACTCTGCACATACGATTAACCCTCTAGCAGGGCAGGGTGTTAACTTGGGTTTTAAAGATGTGGCAGCACTATTGGATATCACCCAAGAGAAAGGTGAATTGAATCAATCTGTGGCGAGACGCTATGAAGTGATCAGAAGAGGTGACAATCTAATGATGCAAAGTGGCATGGACTTTTTCTACAAAACGTTTAGCAATGACATTGGCCCACTTAAGTTTGTGCGAAATGCAGCACTAAAGCTAGCAGAAAACTCAGGGCCGATTAAATCACAGGTACTTAAATACGCTTTAGGGTTGTGATTGGTTAGTCCAAATTATTGAGTTATAAAAAGAAGGAGAGCTGAGGCTCTCCTTTTTTGATTTCGTGATAGTGCTTAGTGCTTAGTGCTTAGTGCTTAGTTCTTAATACTATTGCGTTACACACACAGGTGCATCGATGGCTAAAGAGCATCCAGTATAGGTGAGGGAGCCATCTTCAATATCTCGTTTGAATGATGTGAGGTTGTTGGAATGCTGGTTTGCGGCGATAAGCCATTGCCCGTCTTTAGTGATATGAAAGTCGCGAGGGAACTTACCTTCAACATCGTAACTATCCATAAAAATGAGCTTTTGAGTGACGGAGTCTATTCTAAAACAACTGATTCTGGATTGATGTCGGCAAGACACATAAAGGAATTGCTCATCTGGCGATAGCTTAATCGCAGCTGCGGCTTCTCCCTTCTCCATATTAGGCAATGCATCAATCTCTTCCACTACATTCCAAATGCCTAAAGACTTTTCTAAAATCAATATTGTTTCAGAGAGCTCACACACCACATAGGCTCTATCTTCAGCTTGATTAAAGATTAAGTGACGAGGTCCATTCCCTGTACGCACTTTGATAGATTGCATTGGCTCATCAAGGAACTCTTCTTGCTCTTCGTCAAAGCAATAGAAGTTGATTCGATCGGCTCCGAGATCGACGGTGACAAACTGCGGAGAGTTCTTTAGGAAAAGGCTTTGATGAGCATGTGGGCCCGTTTGTCTTTCTGCATTAGGTCCAGAACCAACCATTTTGATTGTTTTGAGCCGTTTATCGATATTGCCATTGATACTTAAACTAAAGATATCGAATGTCCCTGATGAATATTGCGATGTAATAGCAAACTTATTGTGGGGATCTATCGTGATATGACAAGGGTGATCTCCTGAGATTGGCCCAGTATTTGACGCTATTGTTGAATCAACATTCGGTATATGAATCAGTTGTGGTTGCATCTTTTGGTCAACTTCAGAAGCTGTGTAGACCCCCAACTTTGTCGTGGTAATAAACGAGGGATTAGTGCAGGCCGCTATAAGCTTTAAAGGCAACAGCGTTCCCGTTTCTAGATCTAACTGAGTTTGATATACACCTTGGCTATTACTTGGAGAATCTGTGTAGCAACCGATCGTTAAAGGGAGGGTTTTCATAGGCAGTCATACTCAGTTAGGAAATGGAGCAGACATTGTCTAATAAAATTGCAGTAAAAGTGAGGTTATAGGAGAGAATACTTGGTGACTTGGCTTGCAGATTTACATATTCCAGATAAAACAAAACCCAGCTAAAAAGCTGGGTTCTATTCAATGATGGTGCGGTCGGAGAGACTTGAACTCTCACACCTCTCGGCGCCAGAACCTAAATCTGGTGCGTCTACCAATTCCGCCACGACCGCAGCAAATCTTTATAGTTATATCGATATTGGTGATTCAATATAACGTTGTTTGTATTTTTTCTTTCATAAAGAAAGAATGGTGGCTACTGCGGGATTCGAACCTGCGACCCCATCATTATGAGTGATGTGCTCTAACCAACTGAGCTAAGTAGCCAT
>NZ_JBGONU010000006.1:0-6701 GCF_041439295.1 Vibrio sp. 1F253
GCTGATCAGATCGTAGGTTCTTGATTTAGTTCCATTGAATTACGCAACAAAGCCATTGGAGAGTGTCGCACTTCGCTGTTGAATTCAGTGGTTATTTATTAATATACTCTTTGAAAAGATTAGATACAGTGATAGGCTTAATATCGTTTTCTTTTATGAAGCGGTCTAATAAACCTACAACTTTTTTTAAATCACGACGTCCTATCCAACGTTCATAAAAACTATCTTTATCTGTAATATTTCTTATGAAATTCCGTCTACTTTTATATCCTTCATATCCAAAGTGAGTATAACCAACTATGATATTATTTTCTTCTGATAAACCTTTCTTTATTTTATTAAAATGATACATCCTAGTTCTATTTAAATAAGTTATGCCTTCTTTTACTTCAAATACATTTTCAAATGAAAATGGCTTCTCTGCATCATCTCTTAAGTGATCATGAGTCCATACCACATCGAAGACATCTTTAACGATATCCTCTACATAATATTCGCTATTTTCCTCCCTACCTAAATGGCTTAAATTTTCTTTTTTTACCATACTTATAGGGTGTGATTTTTTATGCCCTCCATGTTCGAAGTAAACTTTAGGGTAATCGCCAAAAACATTTTTATATACATCCAAACCCTTTTGGAATTCCATACGGTTATCGCTAACTTGAGAGTATCCATGAAAAGCAATTTCGTGCCCTAAGTCTCTGGCTTTCAACATTAAGTTTCTATATTCTTTATTTTCTAAAGAGTCAGTTTCACTAGCATTACAATGTTCAGAAAGTTTTGAATCGTCCTGACCAATAGTAGAAAAAACAGCAGTTGTAATAAAAATATCTCTCTTAGATAACTCCGTAATTATTTTATCATATGGTTCTGTCATACCGTGGTCTGGATCATTTGTTAAAGCAAAATATTTCATCGTATTATCCTTGAGTAAATTACCATCTTCTAAAGAAGGTGGCTTAATGTGAGCCCCCTAAAAGGGACTTTTGTTTAGTCCAGCGCGAATTGTTGCAGCTCCACTCACTCTTCTTTCTCTTGGTGCCTGCCGTTATTGATCAAATCAGCTTGAAGATCAACGACGCTATATATGACTAGCCATTAGCTTCTAACAGGCATACCTAATCTTATGATTTTGTTCATTGCTTTGACATTTGCCAGTGTCTCTCCAACTTGAGCGTTATAACATCTCAAGCTCAATTTGCCGCTTGTTAGTCCTTTATATCGGGACATTACCGTCTCAGATATTGAGCGATAGTGATAACCAGACTCGACCTTCTAATACACTATAATCTCATTTCTCAGAGCTGTTACTGCTTCGCTTCTGGGGTGGCCGTCTTCCCAAAGTGCTGCATTTTTTCGAGGCGGCATCAACGGCGTACAGCCTTTGTTTCTCAGAGTCTCGTGGCAACTTTTTGTGTCATATGCTCCATCGGCAGATACGGCAGTGACCTTTCTGCGCAGTGGGTTAGCAACGTCGATAGCACTTCACTATCACCTACATTTACAAGGCTGACTTCTGCACTAATAGCTTCGTGAGTATCCACATCTACAGCTAAATGCAGTTTGCGCCATGTTCTGCGTTTTTCTACACCATGCTTTTTCACTTTCCATTCACCCTCACCAAAGACTTTGAGGCCAGTCGAATCAATGGATATATGGCAAATAGCCCCTCTAGACTTATTGCGATATTTGACCTGAACCGTCTTCGAGCGTTTACTAATGCAGATGTAGTCCGGGGAGGTCAGCGGAACATCCAATAGCTCAAAGATGGAGTCGATAAAGCCTTAAAGAGCACGTAATGGCAGAGAGAAGATCCCCTTAATCATTAAGGCAGTTTCAATCGCTGTATCAGAGTATTGGAAGCCTCTCCCCCGCTTGCCATGATGGGTTCGCCATGCATCAATGACTGAATCGTCTATCCAGAACGTAACTGAACCACGATTGCAAAGAGCTTTGTTGTACTCCGCCTAGTTAGTTATCTTCTTTTTTGCTTTACCCATATCACCACCGTTCTAACCATCATAAAGGATCAGAGCGCAGGACTTGAAAAAGGTTCAACTCATTTAGGCAACAACGCCTTGATGTTTTACTTACATAACATCGAATGATTTCTACGCTATCGACATCTCCCAAATACATCGAAAGCTTGATTGTATCTACTATGTTATTTGTCCTCTTTGACTTCGCTAAAAATCAAGGGAACATTTAACATGAGTAGAACTACAGGCAAAGCCCAATTGAGCCTCCTCTTGCATGCACGGGGTACTTACTGTTACAACTCCATGCGGAGTTGGCCTGAATCCAGAGTCTATCGACTACTACGAATATGTGTAACTGTAGTAACCATACGAGCTTGATGCTTTCTTTTCCATGGCGTTGAAGATAACACCTTTCACTTCGATACCCGATTGTTCGAAGCGGTTACGAGCAACGTCGATCTCTTTAATGGTGTTTTGACCGTAACGCGCGACCATTAATGTGGTGCCAGCGAAGGCGCCGACAATACTTGGGTCGGTTACCGCAAGTACGGGCGGGGTATCAACAATCACCAAGTCATACTCTTTAGCTGCCCATTCCATTAGCTCTGCAAAGCGTGGGTGCATCAGCAGTTCAGATGGGTTGGGTGGCACTTGGCCGCGAGTAATAATTTCTAGGTTTTCTACTGGTGTTGATTTAACGGATTGAGCGAACTCTTGCTTGCTGCTCAATACATCTGAAAGGCCGTTATCCCAGTTCACACCAAAGCTTTGTTGTAGGTAACCTTTACGCATATCGGCATCAATCAACAACACTTTTTGGCCTGTTTTTGCAGCTACTGCAGCAAAGTTGGTCGAGATAAAGGATTTACCGATGCCTGGCGCAGGACCAGAGATCATCAAGACGTTGTTTTTCGCTTCTAGCATTGCAAAGTGCAAGCTGGTACGAAGGCCACGCAGTGCTTCAACCGAAAGATCCGCAGGGTTCGATTCAGCAAGCAGTGCTTGAGTGCCCTTGGTTTGCTGTTTCTTCGATTTAAAGCGGTTGGTTAGATCAATCTGTAAATCAGATTTTGGTACCGCTGCGTAAACCGGAAGGCCGATTTGTTCAATTTGGTCTGGGCTTTCAACGCCACGGTGGAACGCCGCTTTTACCAATACAAACGCCACACTTAGCATGCCACCCAGTAGCGTCGCTAATACAACAATCAGTGGCTTCTTAGGTTTTACAGCGCGAGCATAGGCTTGAGCGTCATCTAAGATACGAACGTTACCAACGGTACCGGCTTTGATGATGCTTAGCTCTTGAACCTTGTTTAGTAACTGGATGTAGATCTGTTGGTTTACTTCAACGTCACGTGTCATGCGCAGTACTTCACGCTGTGTTTTTGGCAGCTTTTGTACTTGCTTGTTTAGGCGCTCTCGCTCACCCAATAGCGTTTTTCGCTTATCAATCAGCGATTTATACGTTGGGTGATCTTTAGTAAAACGCTGGCTGATATCACTCTCTTTAAACGTCAGTTCATTCAATTGCGCTTCAAGCTCTACCATTACCTTTAAGGTTGATTGTGCTTCTAAGCCTAAGTCGATCGATTCGTTCTTTTGGCGATAATTGTTAAGTACGTCTTCATAGCCAGTTAGCTCAGATTTAATGCCCGGAAGGTGGCTTTCTAAGAACTCTAGGCTCTTCTCTGCTTCTGCTGAATTACGCTTCACGTTTTGTAAGAAGTAGATCTGGCTAATGTGATTGAGGATTTCAGAAATCTGTTGCTTGTTTTCACCTTCAAAGCTTAACTTCAAAATACCGGTCTGCTTACCTTGCTCAGACAGAGACAAAGAAGCTTTCAACCATTCGATCGCTTCTAGTCGGCTACGCTGACCTATTGAGAATTCAAAATCGTTATGCGATTCAAAACCAGCCACAAACACGCTGTAGTCATCGGCTGTTGCTAGCTCACCCACTTTGCCTTGCAAGATAACGCGTTCATCGTCACGAACCAGTTGGTAGGTGCCTTGCTCAGCATCGATAACCTGAATGGTGTGTGCGTAACCATTCGCGTAGCTTGGCAATGTAAAACGGCTTACTGAGATGTGGTTGATGTCACCGGTTAAGCGAGCAAACCCCTTACCGACGATGGGTGCGTAGTTCGGAGATGTCACCGTCGTGAGGTTAAACTTATCCACCGTTTCACCCAAGATCATACGAGATTTGATGATCTCGACTTCCGTTGTCGCAGAAGATTCTTGAGAGAACATGTCTCCCATATCGCCGACCATCGATGAAATGCCGCCAGAGCTCTTCTCTTCAATTTGGATCAGGGCATCGGCTTTGTATATCGGCGTTGAAAGCAATGCAAACGCAATACCAAACACAGCAAAAGCGAATGTGGTCAGCATAATTAGCCATTTAGCGTCCAGCAGAATGCCAAGCAGTTTTTCTAAATCTATCTCATCAGAGTTATCTGTATGCGATTGCTGAGATGGTTGTGTTGTCATTAGTTTGCTACTTCCTAAATTATTGCTATTTAAGAGACGATATATACGCTCCGTGTACTTCTCTTTTATATGATTCTGTTGGTGGCTTAGCCACGCCTACGTGTAGAGCATGACCTTTAAAAAGCTGTGTATTTGAAACCTACAGTATTTAAACCTACTGTATTTTTAAACCTACAGTTTTTTTGCCCACGCTTGTGCGGCTTCGTCAATCAGCCTATAAGCGTATTCAAAGGCTTCACGGCTTTGACGGTAAGGGTCAGGAATGTCTTTTTGGCCAATCCACTGACCAAACAGCATGGTTTTACCACGTGCCTCTGGCGATATTTGAGTCAGCGCTTCTAAATGGCCCTTCTCCATCACCAAGATCAAGTCATACTGAGCACAAAGCTGTGGCGTCACTTGTTGAGACTGATGATTTTCAACATCGACCCCATTTTCAGCGGCAATTAAGATTGCAGTTTCATCTGCTGGCTTACCGATTAAACGACTTTTTTCGGCAGCAATACCCGCAGAGGCCACTTCTTTGTTGGGAAGCAATTTTTGTAAAACTCGCTCTCCAGTTGGGGAACGACAAATGTTGCCCACGCATACGACTAAAATTTTATTAAACATAATTGTCTCTAATTGTATTGGGCCTATAAGCTGGGTTTACTTTTAGATGTAAAAATCAGGTTACACGTACAATGCAACCTGATGATTAATTAGGGTTTATTACCAATTACGGACGCGCAACATACCTTCGGTTAGGTCGTTGAAGCCTGAAATGGTCGGTACAAGCTGACCAATGACACGGTTCCAGCGGCTGATTGGTGCTGCCGTTACGTAAACAATGTCGTAAGGTCTTAAATCAAACTCGGTACCAATCACTAGGGCTGATGCGTCTTCCATATTCAGTTGGTAGATGTCCGCCATGCGTTCTGATTTATCATCTGAAGTTCGAATCACAAACACACCCGTTGCATCTGCAGTCAGCTGGTTGATGCCGCCTACATTGCTGAGAGCTTCGGTTAGGCTCATACCTACACGGTCGATCTTCAACAGTTGTGGGTCATTAACTTCCCCCATCACGAAGACTTTCTGATTATCGTTACGCGGCACGTGAACAATATCGCCTGCTTGCAGTAAGCGGTTTTGCGTTAGGTCACCACGTTGCATTAAACCGTAAAGTGAAAGGTTCTCTTCCACACCATTGCGAGTTAATGAAACATTACGCCAATCAGCATCTTCAGATAAACCACCAGAACGGTTCACGGCATCCAGTAAGGTTAATGGGATATTGGTGATGGCTTGCTGGCCAGGTTTAGACACCTCACCAGTAATATAAGTTTTCTTAGAGCGGAAGGCCGCTACGTTCACATCAACTTGAGGGCTTTCGATGTATTTAGCTAAGCGATTTGCAATATCAGCACGCACTTCGCGAACGGTTTTGCCAGCCACTTCGACGGTACCAATGTAAGGGTAAAAGATGGTGCCATCGGCATGAACCCAGTTACCCGCTTCGGTACTACTACGGTAAGAACCAGCAGGAATGGTCAATTCAGGGTGATCCCAGATAGTAATGTTTAGGATATCACCGACACCCACTTGGTATTCATACTTAGCGATATCAACATCAAGTTCCGGGTTTGCTTGTGAAACCGATAAAGATTCATTTCGGTAACTTGATACAGATTGAGCCGTGAGTGGGTAAAGGTTAACCACATCAGAGATATCAGATTCTTGCTGTTCCTCTGAAGGCTGAATCACATTCTTATTGCCAGTAGAAAGGTGTGTTCCTGGAGTCGTACAGCCTGCAAGTAATACAGGAAGGAGCGCTAATAGGAGTCGATTTTTATTAATCTTCATGTTGACCAATTCATAGAAAAGAAATGTGGGCGATATCCCAAAAGATATCCTAAAAATTTAGCTATCTTAGCTCTAACACAGTGTCCCAGGTATTAAAGCAAGGGGGTTGATAACTGATGGTCCATAGCCCTTGCACTCAAGGCTCTGGAAAGCTACCGCCCCTTGATATTCCGCGAAATCACACTGCGTGAGTTAATTTACCCTAACTAGATAATATAAATCAGAGTTGAGGTTTTGTAGAGTTTACGCAAAAGCGCTCACTCTCATATGCTTACTTTACCGCTCGTGCATTATCCATTATTCATTATTCATTATTCATTATTCATTATTCATTATTCATTATTCATTATTCATTATTCATTATTCATTATTCATTATTCATTA
>NZ_JBGONU010000006.1:6795-168355 GCF_041439295.1 Vibrio sp. 1F253
CATTATTCATTATTCATTATTCATTATTCATTATTCATTATTCATTATTCATTATCAACCTCATTGACTGAGGTTGAAGTAAAACTATAGAGCGAATTCGCAGAAGATTAAGCTGCAAATAAACACCAAACCTCTCGAATGTCGTTAGTTAGGAAGCATGTTGCCTGCAGCTCTACCCCTCATTTTTAACTCTATTTATTTCACACTACTCGGTCTTTGGAACCAAGGTGAGCGCGCATCAGTTTGATCGAACAAGTTGTATTGCTTGTTCAGCACTTGGCCACCGTCACGCGTGATCGGTAACCAGGTAAAGCCTGCGCGGCTTGAGCTTGGTTTCACGGTGACTAAATCAAACGGAATCGACACGTAGAAGCCTTTGGTATAGCTACCTTCACCGTACTCTTCAGTTGTCATGTCGGTTAAGCTGACAAACGCACCGGCAATAACGCCACTCTTGAACTGCTTAGAGAAATCGACACGAGTACCGATATCACCAGCAAGGAATTTACCGACGCCCACTTTAAGCAAGGTATCGCTCAAGAAGTCCCATTGTGGGGTGTAGTAACCGGTAATAAAGCCCGTCGTGCCCTTATCGATCACTTTGTACGTTCGACTGCTGTCGTCTGGGTTGACTTGGATCTCTTCATCAAACGTACCAAACCAGCTTTCAGGGTCTCGCTGACTGATCGCGGTCATGTCTGCACCAATGGCCCAGTTTTGGTTGAATGGACGATACAGGATTTCGCCACCCACACCCGCGAACATGCTCTCTAGGTAACCACCGTAAGCTTGGGTGTAGACACCGCTGCCATAGTCTTCAAACCAAGTCAGTTGTAAACGGTCTAAGCGAACCGGATCGTCAACGTAAGAGCGGAACAAGGTTCTTACTCTTGGCGTTTGGTCAGTGCCGTCTGATGGGATTTCGTAATTAAACTTGTCGTAGTTGTCGACTAAGTTAACGTAAAGAGAGCCCGACAGTTCGACATTGTTTAACGCCCAGAACGAAGCATTGGTGTATAAACCCAAACTGTATAAGTAGAAGTTTTCAGCCGAACCGAATGATTGAGCTAGGTTTGGTGAAATCGACACATCGAATCGTTCACGCCCATCATGATAGATAACGGATTTCTTGCGTTCTAATTCGTGAGTATCCGTTGCATCACTGGTTTGAGCGTTAAGGTAACTGTTGTTAGCTGCCGCTTTGAACGCTTGAGCATCCACCGTTGTCTCGGTGAGTTCCAATGATTTGTCGTTTTCGATGATTTTGTAGGTATAGATGTAACTCGGCACCGCGTTGGCAATCACGGTCGCACCGCGTTCTAGGGCGATATCTCTATCTCGGTATTTAACCTGAGTGCCCTTTACTACAATACTGTTATCGTCGACCAAGATTTGCGCTTGTTCATAGCCAGCGATCGTTTCAAGCTCTTCCGCAAGGGCTGTCATGTCAATATCTTCAACCGTCTCGACACCACTTGGGCGCAATTCTGCTGTTTCGGTATCTCGCCACACGGAATACATTTCATTGAAGTTAGTAGAGAGATCGAAACCAAGGGTTAGCGTATCACCTCGCTCATAGCTCACTTTAGCCGAACCCCAATCAGTGAAACGGTACACCGCTCCCACATTCCATGGCGTATGTTGTGTCATGTCGACACCACCACGTACTACTGGGAAATCTTGAGAGTAATCGTTGCCATCGTATTCAAGCTTCAAGGTTAAAGGCTTATAAGGGGTTTGATATTCAAAACCACCATAAATCGCCGCATCGCCTTTGAACCAACGTTCAAAATCGACACTGCCGCCATTGCCTTTAAAATCAGACGGGCGAGCACAATACTTATCACTGGCTTTACACAGTGGGTTAGTAAAGTTACCACTGGTACCCATGTAGCCCCAAGCCATGCCAACAGTAAAATCAATCGGACCCAAACGTTTGGTTGTCGCGAAAAATTCGCCATCAAATAAGCCAGTACCACCAAAGTCACGAACACCTACCGAGACTTCCGGCATGTAGTACCCTTCTTCGATTAAGCGCAGTTTAAAGTCGATGCCCTTGTCGGTGTGCTTGGTACAGCCACTAAATGAATTTTGAGAACAGTCTTGATTACCACTGCCGCTATAATAAAGGTCTTGCGCTTGTGTGTAACGAATGGTGGTTTCAAGCCAAGGCATCACCTGTAGGCTGGCGTTATAAAAATAGTATTCATTGTTAAACGAGGCGCTAAAGTTAAACTCGCCTTCTGGTGCCATTCGGCCTGTAGGCATTTGCATTAAGCCAACACCACCAAAGTTCATTTGCGACGTTCTGTATTCTGTGTCGTCGAATGATGATTTTTCTGCTCGAATCGAAACGGAATCAATGGTTGTCTCTGCTCTCGTCGAAACGCTACTGGTCATTAACAAAGCGCAGGTAACCGATGTGCACACCGCCGATAGAGGGAATGATTTCTGTTTCAGCATTACAGGCCAACCTTATGACGTAGCAAATCGACGATATCTTGGTTCAACGTTGAGTATTCCGATGGCAAAGAATAGAACGCCATAAATACGATGGCACCTGGCGCTAAATAAACCGGCAGTTCGTTCCAGTACGCATATTGAATGGTTTGCACCACGCCATCAGGTTGAACAACATACGCCACGCTATTATCTACAGATTCACCCATAAAACCGTTCGGCAATGCATCGAGATAATCATTCAACGTTCCATGCTCAATCAGATTCATTGTTACCGACTCTTTCATTGCACCCATCAACTGAATGGAAGTTGGTCGTTGTGGTAAGTACAGAGAAAATGCTTGAATTTGACTGTCTGACGGCTTGTTAGTGTGAGAATTTGAAACAAGTAACGGGTTCTTATCTGATTGCGAGATAACCGCATTGCGGTCTAATTCAATAAAAACTCGATTTAGATATTGGAAAGAAGCCAATTGTTGCTTTACCAGTTTTGCTTCTGGTTCTTCTACCGAAAAAGCGTCAAGCTGGTTAAATACATTGCGTTTTTTTGCTTCGATAGCTTGATTGGCTTTGTTAGATTCGTTAGCCTCAGTATTGGTTTTATCAAACAGTTGAGCCGAAAGGGGAAAGTAACCAATACTGCCGTTCGCATTCACGTTAACGTCGTCTAATACCTGAAGCAGTCGAACGTCAGCTTTATACTCAAACGTTACACCTTGAAGGGGAAGTTCAACCGTTGTCTTAATCGGAGAGGCGTTGCTAACAGTGCACAGAGAGAACAGCGTACTCAACACCAACAGAGCTCTCACCACTGGTAACCGACGTCCCGTCATTTTTGATACATGACTCATATAATTCATCATTTTCGTTCATTACCCTGTTCGTTAATTGCTTTGATAATGCTTAAGAACGGTTAACTCAAGCCTTGTCATATCAGGGCCTAAATACTGTATGGTTTTGACCACTTTTCCTTTACTATCGACCCAATATTCGTTGGTAATCTCTTGTTCTAACATCGGAAAGTTAATTTTTTCTTGAAACTTCTTGGTATCGATAGACATTATCGGTGTTTCGACCGTTTCATTTCCCGCATACGTTCGGATAATGTTTGCTTTATAGCCGAATCGATAATTGGGTTGCCAGTCGTAAACCGCTTGCCATTTTTGAGCTCCGGGGTTGGTAGACACATCAAACGCAGAAGAAGAGTCTGCTGACGAACTGTTTGCAGACGAGAACGAATCTAACGGTTGGAATGCCAAACCTGAAAGGTTTTCGTAGGGAAGCAATAGCGTTTGTACAATACGTCCATTTTCAGTGACGATCATAGCTTTATCAGAAGACATCCATTTTAATTGCTCTACGCCCGTTTGAGGATTTTCACCGACGTACGCCAAAACCATGAAGATTTTGCCTTGGTCATTCACTTCCGCATAAATACTGGAATAAGGTAAGGTTTGAATGTATTCCTTTGATAGCTCAACATCGGTTCTGCCAAAAAAGGCTTCATCAAAAGTGGAGTTAACGTCTTGAAACTGCTGAGAACAACCCGCAAGAAAAAGACCAAGAGATATGATTAGAAGTTTAAGCATGACGAGTTCGGCTTCCTAGCAATCTGGTTGCTGATATCCAATATGAAAATCTGATATAAAAAAACCACTTTATGCTTTCACACAAAATGGTTTTAAACACCAACTCAAAAATTATCGAGTTGTTGTTGTAGTCGTTGCACCGCTTTCGTTAGAAGCAACGGCTACTGCTGCTGCCGCTGCTACTGCTGCTGTCGTTACTGCAACAGTTGTAGCTGTACCTGCTGCAACTGCAGATGCGCCTGCACCGGCTGCCGCACCACTAGTACCAGCACCAGCGCCCGCTACTGCAGTTTCTGTTGCTGCAAAAGCACCACCTGAGAAGCTAACTGCTAATGCAGCTGCTAGAGCCATCTTTTTCATAATGATTTCCAATAATATAAACGTTTATAATAGAGACTAATTACATAGACCCTACCAGCCACTCAGCTTAAGTAACTGTTTGTACATCATAATTAATAACTTCAATCAAGTAAATGGATAAATCATAAGCAATTAGTATATATCCCCCATTAATACATTAACTCACACACAACAATATGCTTCCTCTGTATTCTCCCCCCCTTTATAGCTATACTCCTACCCTATAATTTTTCGCCCAATAACGAATAAGAGTTCAAGATATGCAAGAGTTAGTTCCATTTGTTCAAGAGAATATGATTTTAGCCATCGTATGGATCGGCTTGGTTGTTGCCATCATTGCGAACGTTATCAAGACATCAAACGCAGCTTACAAAGAGATCACGGCTGCGCAAACCACACACATGATTAACCGTGAAAACGGTGTTGTGGTTGATATTCGTACTAAAGATGAGTTCAAAAAGGGGCATATTACTGACGCAGTTCACATTTTGCCGTCAGATATCAAAGCAAATAGCTTTGGTAGCCTTGAAAGCCACAAAGCCGACCCAATCATCGTAGTATGTAAGACAGGTCAAACAGCTCAAGAAAGCGCTAACCTACTGGTTAAAGCTGGTTTCGAAAACGTAAGCCTGCTGAAAAGCGGCTTAGTGGCTTGGAGCGAAGCTAACCTACCTTTGGTGAAAGGTAAAAAGTAGTTAAAGGTAAGCTGACCTAACTAAACGAATATGACTTTAAGGTTTTGTTCAACAGAGATGGCGAACGAAACCTAATTATAAATTTTTAAGGACAAGAAAATGGCTGAAGCAGCACAACAAGACGCACAACAGAACTTCGCAATCCAACGTATCTTCCTAAAAGACGTATCTTTCGAAGCGCCAAACTCTCCAGACATGTTTCAAAAAGAGTGGAACCCAGATGTAAAACTGGACCTAGACACTCAAAGCCGTGAGCTTGGCGAAGGCGTGTACGAAGTAATCCTACGCCTAACGGTTACAGTTAAGAACGCAGAAGACACTGCATTCCTTTGTGAAGTTCAACAAGGCGGCATCTTCTCTGCAAGCGAAATGGAAGCAGGGCAACTAGCTCACTGCCTAGGTGCATTCTGCCCGAACATCTTGTTCCCATACGCTCGTGAAACAATTTCTAGCCTAGTGGTTAAAGGTACGTTCCCACAACTGAACCTAGCACCAGTTAACTTTGATGCTTTGTTCATGAACTACCTACAAAACCAAGCTCAACAAGCTGAAGGCGAACAAGCTTAAGTCTCAAACTAGAGCTTAACTCTAACGATTCAAGCGCTAGTTAGCTTTTAAATGCACATCGCAACTTCTGCGATGTGCATTTTTTCTTTACACTGTATTAAAATTGAAAGCTCCTCTGATTTTAGTGGATAGCTTTTCCAAGACTCTTCGATTTCCCTCATTATTTTTAGGTGGAAGCATGACAGAAACAACTGACTCGACAAACGCTTATGGCAAAGAGATCGCCATGGCAGTAATTGGCGCAGGTTCTTACGGAACATCTTTAGCTATCTCTCTAGCGCGTAACGGTGCAAACGTTGTTCTGTGGGGGCATGATCCTGTTCACATGGCTCGCCTCGAATCCGAGCGCGCAAATAATGAGTTTCTACCGAATATCGACTTCCCAGAAAGCCTAATCATCGAATCAGACCTTGAGAAGGCAGTAACAGCAAGTCGTGATCTTCTTGTTGTCGTCCCTAGCCACGTATTTGGTATCGTTTTAAATAGCCTTAAGCCTCACTTAACAGATTGTTCTCGTATCTGCTGGGCAACAAAAGGCTTGGAGCCAGAAACAGGCCGCCTACTTAAAGATGTCGCTCACGATGTGCTTGGTGATGGGTACTCGTTAGCAGTTCTATCAGGACCTACCTTCGCCAAAGAGCTAGCGATGGGTATGCCAACGGCAATCTCTGTGGCTTCCCCTGATGCAGAATTCCTTGAGCAACTTCAAGAAAAGATTCACTGTGGCAAAACGTTCCGTGTGTACGCAAATTCAGATTTTATTGGCATGCAGCTTGGTGGCGCGGTTAAAAACGTTATCGCCATTGGTGCTGGCATGTCGGATGGTATTGGTTTTGGTGCCAATGCACGTACTGCACTTATCACTCGCGGTCTAGCTGAGATGAGTCGACTAGGCGCAGCTCTTGGTGCGCAACCAGAAACCTTCATGGGCATGGCTGGATTGGGTGACCTAGTGCTAACCTGTACTGATAACCAATCACGTAACCGTCGCTTTGGTTTGGCACTTGGCGCAGGTAAAGATGTAGATACAGCACAAGAAGAAATTGGCCAAGTAGTGGAAGGTTATCGCAACACCAAAGAAGTTTGGTTACTATCAGAACGTATGGGCGTTGAAATGCCCATTGTTGAACAGATTTATCAAGTGTTGTATCAAGGGAAAGATGCACACCTAGCAGCACAAGATCTGCTTGCTAGAGACAAAAAGTCAGAAAGATAGTTAGAGCAGATACGAAATTAAAGTAAGCGAGATACGAAGAGAGTTAGAGGTACGGGTAATCAAGATGCGAATAACATAAAGTAAATGACCCGAACAAAGTTCTCCAACTCGCTCGTTCCTCACTCTTGAAGATGACGTTAATATAATGCCCGTCATTGAAGAATGAAGTATCTGGGATCTCATTTACGCTAATTGGCTTTTCTAAGCTCTTCGTATCTATCATCTCGCTACACGTATCTGATTTAAAAGAATGGATGGAAAAATGAAACACTGTGAACAGCAAAAAGTTTGGCAATGCATAGTGAAGGAAGCTCGACAGCTGTCAGAGCAAGAACCTATGCTTGCGAGTTTTTATCATGCCACGATCATCAACCATGAAAGTTTAGGCGCAGCCCTTAGCTACATCCTAGCAAACAAGCTAAAGACGGCTTCAATGCCAGCAATGGCAGTACGTGAAGTGGTTGAACAAGCATTTAAGCAGGATCAATCGATTATTGATGCGGCAGCTTGTGATATTTGCGCGACGGTAAATCGAGATCCTGCGGTCGAGATGTACTCGATGCCTCTACTTTATCTGAAAGGCTACCACGCTCTGCAAGGTTACCGAGTAGCTAACTGGTTGTGGAAACAAGGGCGTATCGCACTTGCTACTTACCTACAAAACCAAATTTCAGTTGCTTGCCAAGTTGATATTCACCCAGCGGCTCGTATCGGTAAAGCTATCATGCTCGACCACGCCACTGGTATCGTGATTGGTGAAACTGCTGTCGTCGAAAATGATGTATCGATCCTTCAAGACGTTACCCTTGGTGGTACTGGTAAAGAAGGCGGCGACCGTCACCCCAAAATCCGCGAAGGCGTAATGATTGGGGCCGGAGCTAAAATACTCGGCAACATTGAAGTAGGTGAAGGCGCGAAGATTGGTTCATGCTCTGTTGTACTACAAGCCGTACCACCTCATACAACAGTCGCAGGCGTTCCTGCAAAAATTGTCGGAAAACCGAAAACAGATAAACCATCTTTAGATATGGACCAAGGCTTCAATGGTCGCTCGCAAAATTTCATTCATGGTGATGGAATATAAGAGCTGATTCTAGGTTCGATGAGCCAAGATACGAAAGACTTAAGAGCAGATGCTGAAAACTAATAAGAGCAACATGACGATAATGATGAAACCAGTCCAAGTAATTAGCACTGTTCTTTTGATATCTGCCAGCCTTTGCGCTGTTCTTTTCTCTGCATCGCCACTTGCCGCATCGAAAGGGGAGCTGAAAGGTGTGTCGAGTGAGATATATCGTCAACAAAAAACACTATCCTCACAACAGAAGAAGCTCGACAATTTACAAGCAAACCTCAAGCAACAAGAGCTCTCTATCTCCTTGCTTGAAAAAGCCATTAAAACAAGTAAAAAACAACTCAATACCGCCAATGCTAATGTTGCTAGCTTAGATAATAAGATTAAAGCGCTTACAGTACAGAAAAAAGCCCATACCGATAAGTTAGAGCAGCTGATTCAGACTTACTACATGACCAGCAGAGCCAAAGCCTCTTCTCACATCTTAAATACTGGCGTTGAAGAAGACCGCATTAGTCACTATTACCAACACCTCGCCAAAGCGCGTTCTGCAACAATCAAAACGATCGAACAAACTCAACTTGAATTAGAAGAAAGCCATAAGCAACGCCAACTTGAGCAAGAACAAATAGCAGCGCTGTTAAATCAACAGGTAGCAAAGCGCAACAAACTATCGCAGACCCAAACACAGCGTAAAAAGACCGTCGGCAGTATTAAGAAAAACATCTCTGGCGACAAAAATTACTTAGCCGAACTTCAACGTAATGAAACCCGCCTAAAAGCCGAAATAGCGAAAGCAGAAAAAGCCGCACGAGAGAGACGCAATGCTGTCCCTATGGATGGCTTAGCCAAACGTAAAGGTAAACTGCCTTGGCCAATCAAAGATAAAGTTCTGCATAACTACGGCTCACGCCAAACTGGTCAAGTAAATTGGAAAGGCATGGTGATCAAAGCGAAATACGGTCAACAAGTAAAATCCGTATACTCGGGAACGGTCGTATTTGCCGAGTACTTGCGTGGTTATGGTTTAGTGGTACTGCTGGACCACGGTAAAGGCGACATGACGCTCTATGGCTTTAACCAAGCGCTTTTAAAGAAAGAAGGTGACAAGGTGAAAGCGGGTGAGGCTATTGCGCTTGCAGGTGACACTGGCGGACAAACCCGCCCATCGCTGTACTTTGAAATTCGTAGAAACAGCCAAGCTCAAAATCCGAAAAGATGGTTAGTTAGGTAAAAACAGATACGAGATATAAGTAACCGAGATGCGAAGAGCAAGCCCAAAGAGCTGAAAATCTCTGAATTCGCATTTATCAAACTCAGTCATTCCTGAATTGAGGGACGAAATATCTGGAATCTCTATCTCACATTGCCGTGAGTCATCTTTCGAGCCCTGACATAAAAAGATTCCCTATCACGCTCGTTCCTCGCTGTAGGGAATGACGTCGCGATTTATATCCCACCACTCGAATCTGTGCTTTCCCGCTCTCGTTACCCGAATCCCACTTACCGCTTACCCACACCTTCGCTTTTATTTACTGTTCAGCGCTCTCACACCATCTTCTAGCAATGTCAGTTGCTCAAAGCCTTGAGTCGTTGCAATCGGTTTAACGGTTGCGATCATCTGCAGCATTCCTTGGTGAACAACTTGTTCAGTAATTTGAGCTTTTGGCGACATCGCGGACTGATACGCCAACCAACCTGATGCGATCAAGTGAAGAGATGTGACCATCGACTTCATTTCTGCATCTGTTGCCTTTAGCAAATTCAACTCAACAAATGCTCTCATAATATCCACAAGATTCGTTTGCAGCTTTTCTTGAACGGCCATGTAATCAAGGTGCAGCTTTTCATCACGTGACAATATTTCAGGCAAATTTGCATAGAAGAATCGATACTTCCACATCAGCGTGAAGATGGAATCTAAGTAGCTCTTTAGTAGCGTCAGGCTTTCTTGCTGCCCTTGAATCGGAGTAAATCTTTCAAGTAACTCTGTCGAGTAGAGAGTAAAGATATCACGTACAATTTCTTGTTTGTTGCGGAAGTGGTAGTAGAGGTTTCCGGGGCTGATTTCGATGTGTTCAGCAATATGATTGGTCGTAATACTACGCTCGCCGTGCTCATTAAAAAGCTCTAGAGCTGCGTAAACAATCTTGTCACGTGTTTTCATTAGCATTAGTATCCCTATCCGTTTAGTGGTTCAGTATATCGCCACTAAACAGATAGATCGACCTGTTCACATCTGGTCGAATTAGCTATAGCTACATGGCAGACAGTTTATTTACTGTACTTTTTCACCATGTTTACTACATTTACTACATCATGCCTTGTTATGCCCATATGCATTGGCAATGAAATGATTTCATTACTTGCTATCAAAGCTTTTGGGCAACGACCAGATTTTTCATACATTTTGTACTCTGAATTATCTGTATAATGCACACCTGGATAGATATCATTTTCATTTAGCTTGATTAGTAACTCATCTCGATTTGAAACTCGTATTTGAAGTAAATGTGTCGATGATTCACACCCTTGAGCAATCGGAACTATTTTTACATTATCACATTCAGATAACTCTTCACGATACCACTTAGCTAACTGTCTGCGATAAGAATTATCATTATCCAAGTATTTAAGTGCAACTAAAGCCATACCGGCCATAATTGAGTTGCCATGATATTTAAAGCCTAAATCTTCAACATCATATTTCCACTTATAAGCACCTTGTGCGGCTGTACGCGCGTAAGTATCTTTATTAATACCCAACCAAGTTAGTTTACGTGCTAACGCATCATATTCTGGGTTCTGGAAACAAATCATTCCAGAGTCAGCTGTAGGCATATTTTTTACAGCTTGATAACTAAACACGGTGACATCAGCATTATAACCTACGTGCTTTCCCTCAAACCTTGACCCGGCCATGTGCGCCGCATCTAATACTAGAGCCAACCCACGCTCTTTACACAGCTTTGCCACCGCTTCAAGTTGACCAGTATTTCCACCTAGCCCCACAAAAACAACAGCTTTAGTCTTATCTGTTATCTTTTCTTCAATACTCTGAGGGTCTAAGCATAAGTACTCATCAACATCAGCAAAAATAGGCTCTAGACCAGCGTACTTAATAGCGTGGTTAGTAGAGACAAATGTTAAAGATGCAGATATAACTTCATCGCCATCACTCCAATTATGCGCACGCTTCAAGACTTCAAATGCGAGGTGAAGGCCCGCTGTTGCTGAACTCAAAAAGTGAGCATGAGGTAGGCTAGTATACTTTTTCCATTCATCCTCAATTTCGACAGTTTTAAAGCCCATTCCTGTCCAGCCTTTTTCTAGGCACTCTCTTACATGCTCTAGACACTCATCAACACGAAACTTTGGAACAAATAATTGCGTTGTCATCTTATAAAACCTTATTTTTAGAAATGCTCAGCATCTTTAAGTAGCAGCCCATTCTTGTCTTTATCTGAAACGATCAAACTTTCTTCATCTAATTGCCAATCGATCTTTAATTCTGGATCATTCCAGGCAATAGAACGTTCACTTTGTGGGAAGTAATAATCGGTTGTTTTATACAAAAACTCGACTTCATCTGTCAACGTCAGAAAACCATGAGCAAAACCCTCAGGGATCCATAATTGCTTCTTATTCTCCTGACTCAGTTCAAACGATTGCCACTGTTTATAGGTTGGAGAGTCAGCCCGTAGATCGACCACGACATCTAAAACTTTTCCACGGACAACTCGAACAAGTTTGCCTTGCGGGTGCTGTATTTGATAATGCAGGCCTCGAAGCACAGCCTTACCTGATTTAGAGTGGTTATCTTGAACAAATTGAACGCTTCGGCCAATTAATTTTTCAAAGTTTGAATGATTGAAGCTTTCCATAAAAAAGCCTCTCTCATCTTCAAAAACTTTAGGCTCAATTATCAAAATGTCTTTTAATTTAGTCTTAGTTGCTTTCACTGTTTACAAGCCTCTCTAGATATTGTCCATACTCATTCTTTAGCATAGGCTTTGCTAAGTTTGATATATCCTGGCTACCTAACCACCCATTACGCCAAGCTATTTCTTCTAAACAAGCAACCTTTAGCCCTTGTACATTTTCGATGGTTTGCACAAAAGATGAAGCCTCATGAAGGCTTTCGTGAGTACCTGTATCTAGCCACGCAAAACCACGACCTAATAGCTCTACATTCAGCGAGCCATCGTTTAGGTACATTTCATTGATAGTGGTAATTTCTAACTCACCTCGATGAGATGGCTTTACTTTTTTTGCCATTTCTACAACTCGATTATCGTAGAAATACAAACCAGTTACCGCATAGCTAGATTTTGGCACATCAGGCTTTTCTTCGATCGAAACAGCTCTCATTTTTTCGTCAAATTCGACCACACCAAAACGCTCAGGATCTTTGACTTGATAACCAAAAACAGTTGCTCCAGACTCTTTTGAAGCTGCATTTTGTAGAGTTCTAGAAAAAGACTGTCCGTAGAAGATGTTATCCCCTAACACCAAACAAACACTGTCATCACCAATAAACTCTTCACCTATGATAAAGGCTTGCGCTAAACCATCTGGGCTTGGTTGAATTGCATACTCAAGGTTGATGCCAAAATCTGAGCCATCACCAAGTAGGCGTTGGAAACCAGCGTTATCTTCAGGTGTCGTAATAATTAAAATATCTTTGATACCAGCTAGCATTAACGTCGAGATTGGGTAAAAAACCATCGGCTTATCGTAGATGGGCAAAAGCTGTTTTGATACGCCGCGAGTGAGTGGATACAACCGCGTGCCTGAGCCTCCAGCAAGAACAATCCCTTTCATTACTTATCAACCTTACCATTTACAACTAAATCTGAAGAAACACCTAAGCGTTCACCAGCGTAAGAGCCATCTAATACGCGTGACCACCATTGTTTATTATCTAAGTACCACTCGACAGTTTTACGAATACCTGATTCGAAAGTTTCTTCTGGCTTCCAACCCAATTCTCGTTCAATCTTTGACGCATCGATGGCGTAGCGTACATCATGCCCAGGCCTATCAGTGACATAAGTGATTAAGTCAAGATAGTTACCCACACCTTCTGGCTTATTGGGCACCAACTCTTCAAGTAATGTACAGATCGTTTTTACTACATCAATGTTTGCTTTTTCATTGTGACCACCAATGTTATAGGTTTCACCTACCTCACCTTCAGTGACCACCTTGTACAACGCTCGAGCGTGGTCTTCGACAAACAACCAATCACGGATTTGCATACCGTTGCCATACACTGGCAGAGGTTTTCCATCGAGTGCATTCAAGATCATCAATGGGATCAATTTTTCAGGGAAATGGTAATGGCCGTAGTTATTTGAGCAATTAGTTACGACGGTTGGTAAACCATAGGTGCGTAGCCAAGCTCGGACGAGATGATCAGAAGAAGCTTTCGAAGCTGAGTATGGGCTTGATGGCTCATACGACGTCGTCTCGGTAAACAAGTCATCCGTACCTTCTAAGTCGCCATAGACTTCGTCAGTAGAGATATGGTGGAAACGAAAAGCAGCTTTATCACTTTCAGAAAGCTCATTCCAATAGGCTCTAGTTGCTTCAAGCAATGTATATGTACCAACAATATTAGTTTCGATAAATGCAGCAGGGCCGTCAATCGAACGGTCAACATGAGATTCAGCAGCCAAGTGCATTACTGCATCAGGCTTATGCAGCTCAAAAATACGGTCTAGCTCAGTACGATTACAAATATCCACCGCTTCAAATGCATAGCGCTCGTGCTCTCCCACGTCAACAAGAGACTCTAAGTTACCCGCATAAGTCAACTTATCAACATTCACGACGCTGCTAGATGTATTATTTATAATGTGACGAATGACAGCTGAACCGATGAAGCCAGCGCCGCCTGTAACTAATATCTTCATAAGATTTCTAAAACCCTAAAATTCAAAGGAAAAGTTCTTCTAATTTTGTAAATCTATTTCTTACTATTCGAAGGATAGTTCGATACGTAATACCAGCTCAAATGCTTAAGCAACTAAAATAGTTCAAAATCAATTGCGACCAAACAACTCTCATGTCGCGCGTAAGCCAGCCTACAAACAAAAGTCGAAGACGTAGAATCTTTCATACTAAGACCGATAAGATCGTGTTTTGAGTAGGTAATAATGACTAGATTAACACAATCATATCACACTAGAATTAAAGAATTATTCCACTAGCTCGCTTCGTTTGTTCCTTGCTATACTCGTGTGAGTTTGTATTCAAAAAAGTAGGAAGAAATATGATTATCGTAACTGGTGGTGCAGGCATGATTGGCAGCAATATTGTTAAGGCGCTCAATGAAGCTGGCCACAACGATATTCTAGTTGTCGACAACTTAAAAGATGGCAAAAAATTTAAGAACCTGGTTGACCTAGATATCACAGATTACATGGATCGTGATGACTTTCTAACTCAAGTTATGGCTGGTGATGATTTCGGTCCTATTGAGGCTGTTTTCCATGAAGGTGCATGTTCTGCGACCACCGAGTGGGATGGCAAATACATGATGCTCAACAACTATGAATACTCTAAAGAGTTGCTGCATTACTGTATCGAGCGCGAGATTCCGTTCTTGTATGCTTCTTCTGCTGCCACTTATGGTGAAACCGATACCTTTATTGAAGAGCCGCAGTACGAAGGCGCGCTAAACGTATACGGCTATTCAAAACAGCAATTTGATAACTATGTGCGTCGCTTAACTGCAGATGCAACCGCACACAACGAAACGCTTTCTCAAATCACTGGGTTTCGATACTTCAATGTCTACGGTCCACGTGAACAGCACAAAGGCAGCATGGCTTCTGTCGCTTTCCACCTAAACAATCAAATGAACGCTGGTGAAAACCCGAAATTATTCGCAGGAAGCGAAACCTTCAAGCGTGATTTTGTGTATGTTGGTGATGTTGCGGCCGTAAACCTGTGGTTCTTAAAAAATGGCGTATCAGGTATATTCAACCTAGGTACAGGTAATGCCGAATCATTTGAAGAAGTCGCAAAAGCGGTGATTAAACATCACGGTAAGGGAGAGATTGAAACTATCCCATTCCCTGAGCATTTGAAAGGTGCTTACCAAGAGTTTACTCAAGCTGATTTAACTAAGTTGCGTAATGCCGGTTGCGATGTTCAATTTAAATCGGTTGCTGAAGGCGTCAGCGAGTACATGCAGTCAGTTAATCGCTAGATTACACTCTCCCGAAAACAAGCTAACGGTATACTGTTAGCTTGTTCAATATATATCGCCAGTTAAAGGTTTACAGTGACAACTCAACGCGACGACTACGATCCTAAAGCATACAACCCCAAATTCATCAGTGCGTTTTTATCACCAAAACACTGGGGAACTTGGCTCGGGCTATGCCTATGTCTACCCATTTCTTTGCTGCCAAACTCGATTCGAGTAGCCATAGCAAAATTCGTGGCGACAAAAATGGCGAAGAAGCAACGTGGCTCAGTACAAAAGGCACGTATAAACCTCGCGCTTTGTTTTCCAGAAAAGTCTGTTCAAGAGCGTGAAACCATTCTAACCAATTGCCTAACAACTGCTGGCGCCTTTTTACTTGGTTTTCCTGCCATATCATTACGCAGTAAACGTTGGCTTGAAAAACACTCAGAAATCATTGGATTAGAACACTTACAACAGCTACAAAAAGACAATCAAAGTGCTATTTTGCTCGTACCTCACTCTTGGTGCATCGACATTCCGGCTATCCTTTTAGCTTCAAGAGGCTTACCCGTTTCTGCGATGGCAAATAGCCAGAAAAACCCTCTGACCGATTGGCTCATGCACAAGCAAAGAGTTCAGTATGGCGGACGAGTTTATGATCGCAGTGGAGGCATTAAGCCATTTATCAAATCAGTCAAAGATGGCTACTTGGGATATTACCTGCCAGATCAAGACCATGGCCCAGAGCAAAGTGTATTCTCAGATTTCTTTGCGACTGAAAAAGCAACCTTGCCCGGACTTGGAAAACTAGCAAAAGTAAGCCGAGCGAAGATCGTTCCAACCTTTGCCAGCTATAATATTGAGACGGGTAAATACGAAATTGAAATCAAAGCACCCATTGAGTTATCCGGCGATGAACATCAAGACGCTAGGGCAATGAATGAAGTCGTTGAAGGTTTTGTTAATCCGAAACCTGAGCAGTACATGTGGATTTTAAAGTTGTTAAAAACACGTAGGAATGGACAAGACCCATATGTGGGTTATTAACACATATCTTCTAATTTATTAAAGATTATCCGCCTTCTTAGAAGGCGGATTTATTCGTCTCATTATTTTTGACTAAATAATAGGTTATGATAAAAACCATCAACTGTGTAATCTTCAAGCTTAATCAAAACTGATTCATCAAAGTCACCAGAGATAAATTCCTCAATATGATTTGCGAGTTCATTTAGAGAGTCAAATATAAGGAAATTATCTTTTGAGTATAAAGGGTGATTATAAAGACTCGTATTATTCGTGATAACTTTCTTTCTGGCGTATAACGCTTCTTTAACCCTCATAGTATCAGACGTCTGTCCATCAAGAACAATTTCCAGTACACATTTGGTATTGAGCATCACGGTTAGGTATTCAACATAGGAATAAGAAGGTTTTTTGTCAAACACAATAAAGTTGCACTTAAAATCACCCAATGCCTCTTCTATTTTTTGAACCTTTTCTTTCCTTCCTTTATCCACCCCCACAAAAGACACATCGTAATCAGAGGATTTTGCTATCTCATCAATAATTTTTAGTTGAGGCATCGGAGAATAAGCATGCTTAAAGTTGTATTTTTTTGCATCACCCTCATCAAACGTATATATTTCAAAATCATCTAAAAGATGGTTCAAGCTCCCATCTGTAATATTCCTAAAAAGAATAATCTTCCTCCCACTAACCTTTGATATTGACTTAATGTCTCTCAAAGAGTCGGTTGTGAATATGACATCAAAGCCATTTAGCGCCTTTATTTTTCGTCTTATGATCGCTCCATAAGCCTCATGATAGTGTTTTTTACTGTAGAAAAATAAAAAGGAAATTAATTTCACTAACCACTTGCTTAAGAAAATATGATGCTTTTCATAATCAGACGATAGCACATCAATTTCTAGTTTTTCATACTGTTGCTTGTAGCCTACAAAAACCAGTTTTGGCTTCAATTTATCGTTCATAAGGCAACCTTTTAAAAGACTCGACAATACTTCCTAATGCACTATTGGCTTTATTACCTTCAACTACCTTCTCGTAATAACTAACATACGCTGCAGCCATGACATTGGCATTGAATTGATCTCTCGCGTATTCATTACAACGAGCTGAATCATAGGTGTCAGAATTTAAGATCCCTTCTACGAGATCTTGTTCACAGCTCGATAAAAGACCTACCTCACTAGAAACTAATTCCGGCAGTGAGCCATAAGGTGTACCAAACACTGGGCAACCAAAATACAAACTCTCTGTAATCGCTAAGCCAAACGGTTCATGCCAAGTCACGGGGAATATCAGACCTTTTGACTGAGTCATGATCTGAGATTTCGTTGTATCGTCCACCATCCCTAAAAAACGAACATGACGATCTAACGTTAACCTGAAACCCATTTTTAGGTTCAATCGATGGCCGCCCAACACATCAAGCTGCTGGCCAGCTTTCTTGGTAATATCAATGGCACCTTGAACATTTTTAACTCGCCACGCCGCTTTCCCAAGAAAATGGAAACGTTCTCGTTGCAAGTTAAAGTTAGGCTTTTGGTAGTTATCCCAATTCAAGCCATTGTAAACATAAGCTTGTGCACCATGATTTTTTGCATGCTGAGATGAAACAAAGACGGTATTAGGGTCAATAGGGCCGTCTGAATTACCATGCTGCGTTAAAATGTAGGGATAAGAGATAGGCTCTAGATCAGAGTGGAAATGTACAACATCAATATCATTTGGAAGCTGACTTTGCAGTGGTACATTCGGTTGATACTCGATGACTCTCGCCCAATCACACTTTGTGCCTTTGCCAGCGAGCAGCGTCACTCGGTGCCCGGCAAGATGCAAAGCATAAACTAAGTCCCAAATGACTCGTTCGGTTCCACCATAATTCACCACAGGTAACGTAGCTCTTGTATACATTAAAATATTCATAATCACTTAATTTTTAAAAGCTTTTACTTTAGCGACAACAGCTTGATGAACACACCCTGGAACAAATTGCTCTATTTCTCCACCATGAATAGCGACTTCACGAACCAATGTTGATGATAAAAAAGCAAACTCTTCTGAAGGTGTCAAAAACAGGCTCTCTAGTTCTGGTTTTAATCGACGATACATTGTCGTCAAACCAAACTCATACTCAAAGTCCATTGTTGTTCTTAAGCCACGCACCAAAATTGAGGCATTTTGCTCGGTCGCAAAATCAACCAGCAAGCTGCTAAAACCCTCGACGGAGACATTAGGTAATTCATGGCAAGTTTCTCGCAATAAGGCCACACGCTCATCTAAGCTAAATAAGGTGGCTTTACTTGGGCTCTCTGCGACACCAATGACAAGCTTTTCAAACATACATGCAGCACGTTTAATTAAGTCATAGTGGCCGTTAGTCACTGGATCAAAAGTACCTGGGTATATTGCTATTTTCATGACATTCCTTTATTCACTGGATGTTTTCTTGTTTTTCAATCGGCCTAATACACGGTCTAGCTGCTCAATCACCGATTCTGTTGAAATAAGAGCCATAAGATCTTTTCCTTTTACTCGGGTTCCCCATGGAAGCTCGTCAACCGCTTTACCGTGTTGCTCTTCAGCAATCTGTTCATAGACAGAAACCACACTGTCTAAACTATGATAAGGCCCTGTTCGCATTGGGTTACTGTGCGCATACAAACCAATCACGGGGACACCTTGAGTCGTCGCAATGTGTGCAGGCCCTGAATCAGGAGCGATCACAACACTGGATTTACCAATCACTGCGGTAAGCTGCTTTAACGAAGTTGAGCCTACTAAGTTAATACAAGGTGATGTCATGTGCTGAGAGATATTGTCGGTTAAATTGCGCTCTCTATCCGTTGGAGCACCACAAAAAACCACTTTAAAGCCTAACTGATAAGCGTGATCGGCGACAGCGGCATAGCGCTCAACTAACCAGTTTCTCTCATCTTTACTCGCGGCAGGGCTAATAACAATATACGGCTCATGCGCAAGCTCCATCGATAGTCTTTGATCTTCATCAGACAAAGCAAGATCCCATGTCGGCACCTGTTTGGAACACCCCAAAAAGTAAGCAAATTCAGAGAAATTATCTAACACATGAGATGCGTCCGTTTTTGGCAGCTTGCGATTGGTAAAGAGCCACTGCCCCTCTTTGGCACGTGTCCAACTAAAGCCAAGTTTTACTTTTGCCTTTATCCCTATCGTTAACAGGCTGGCTCTTAGTGCAACTTGCATATGCAGTAAATAATCAAACCGAGTTAGACGCAGGGATCTCCATACTTCTTTCATTCCTTTTAGGCCGCGTTTTTTATCAAACACTACAACTTGAATTCCAGGTATATCACCAAGTAATTGAGCTTCGATTTTTCCCATCACCCACGTGATCTGACATTCTGGATAGGTAGCTTGAATAAGTTGCACCACAGAAAGGGCATGACAAACGTCACCAATGGCAGATAAACGCAGAATACAAATAGATTTTGGAGCAGAAAGAGCGTTATTCATTGATCGATTCCAATGGCATCATTTCTAGAACAGCAGAAACAACGTTATCTGGCTTGATATCTTGAAGGCATGGCGAATAGGCATCATCGCTAATTTGACATTTATTTTTATAACAAGGGACGCAGTTACGTTCAGATTGCACAAGTCTAATATTGGCGACTCTTTGGGAGCGAACACCATTGCTGTATAAATTGTTCGTTACATCAATTGGCTCTTCATAAGGCCAAGGTGACCACATGCTTGCTGGCGCCACGCTAATAATAGATACAATTGGGATAGAGTAACCTGATGCGAGGTGACCAGGGCCACTATCAGGTCCAACAAAACCATCACTGTGTTTTATTAATACCGAAGTTTGAGCTAATGATAATTCCCCTAAAACACTGACCAGTTGATTCGATTCAGGGACTTGGTTAATGATTTGTTCCACAATGGTCTCGTCTCGTTCTAATTTAGCGCCAGATAAGACAATATTATAACCTGCAGATATCAGACGATTGATGACTTCGACCCAATACGAGACTGGCCACTGCTTAATTTCGTTAGAGGATGGCGCATGCACAACAATATAGTTTGATGGCAATCTCTTTTGAACTGCTGAAGGTAATAACTCTTCGGGAGATACAAGCCGTGCAATACAATTAACATCTATGGTATCCAACATACGAGCAACGCGACTCATTTTATGCTCAAAGCGATGCTGTTCTTTAATGTAATAAGTATAAATTAACTTTTTAACCCAGGCGCCAGAAAGCGATTCATCAATGGCCCCAAGTCTTTTCTTGCCAAAGATAAAACTATAGATAGCGGTTCTATCATTAAGCATTTCATTGACGACTAAATCATATCGACCATGCGTTTTTAAAATTCGGTAATAGTCCTTAACGGATGCTCTTGGCGGAATTTCAACTAAAGAGTCAACGTCTGGATTGGTACCAAAAACCATCTCCCCTCTAGCATTCACTAAAACATCTATTGTGGCGGTCGGAAACGCTTTTCTCAGACTATGGGTAAAAGCAGAGATCAACAAACTATCACCAATGCAATGAGTGGCAACAACTAATATTTTTTGGTAACTACATGAATCGTTCATTAATCTGTTCGGCGTTTGATATACTGTTCTACCAAGTATGCCATAAACTCCCCAATACGAGACAGTGATTCATGTTTACAACAAAGCAAATCCATAAAACAACGTACTGGTATAACCCTAAGTTACTCACCGAAGACGTTGAATTGGCTTTTTCTGTGGATTATTGGAAGGCGAATCAAGCAATACTGGGGCACGCTCAAGGTAGAGGAACAACATGGTTTGTTAAGGGAGAAAAAAGCGATTTCGCTCTTCGACATTATCATCGCGGCGGCTTGTTTGGAAAGCTAGTTAGAGACAGCTATTTATTTACTGGATTAGAGAACTCACGAGCATACCAAGAGCTAATGTTACTTGAGCTTCTAGCCACACATAAAGTTAATGTCCCGACACCCGTTGCTGCGAAAGTTTCGCAAGAAGGGCTCGTTTACAAAGCCGATATTTTAATTGAAAAGATTTCCGACGCAGAAGACTTAGTAAAGATACTATCAAACAAAAAACTATCCGATTCCCATTTCAACGATATTGGTCATCAAATTCGAAAAATGCACGATGCCGGGGTCAATCATACCGACCTCAATATCCATAACATTCTCGTTGATAAAGCAGGCAAGGTTTGGATTATCGATTTTGATAAATGCCTAACGCAAACAGGTAATAGCTGGAAAGAGAGTAATTTAAAGCGACTTAAGCGCTCATTCGAAAAAGAAGTTCGATTAGGAAGGATTGATGCTCAGCACTTTGATTTTTCACAAATTGAACAAGGGTACAAAGTGAGTACCCTTGAGAGTCTATGATTTATTCTTCTTTCAAACCAAATAACTTACGAAGTTTCTTTTTCTTTTTATAGATATGCCCTCGAATCACTTCAGCAAGAGGGCGCTTGAAGGACACTTCTTTAGCTAAGCGTATTTGCTCTTCAAATGGTTTATCTCCGTGTTCTTCAAAGAACTGTTCCAACACCGTTCTCGCCCAGTCTTTTCGTCCACTCGTTGAATAATGATTGAGCCAAGCTTTCGCTGGTTCAATATTCACCTGTGTAGAGAGCGCTTCAGATAACGCAAACTGTTCTAGAGTGTGTGCCTCACACCCTTCTTGACGTAACGCTTGAATCAACACATCGGCATAATCAAAAGCCGATGAGTTTTTTCCGGTGATACCAATGACTGCCGACGCCCACATAACTGAGTTTGAATTAGTGCGGTAGACACTGCCATCCATAAGTTTTATATCTCTATCTCTGATATGTGAATACTCATTGGTGCTTGGCAAAGTATTGATGTTCACTTCTGAGCAAAACAGTAACGCGTTTTTATCCGATATAGAGTCGAAGTAAACATTTGTTGGCACGTTAAAGTACGTATCTGTATCTAGAAAAAGCAGTTTATCTTCAGGACTCAACTCTAAATTATCACAAAGATATTTTAAGCCGCGGTTCTTGATTCTAAAGTGATAAGTATTGTCTAGACTCCATTCAGCCTTTTGCTCAGGCGATATCGGAAACACTTTAATTGGCATATTAGCGAAATGCTCAGGTTCTTCCGCTAGAACAGAAATTTCAGGCCTAGTTCCATTTGCCTCAACCCAATTGGCTAAAAAAGACAAAATGCAAAACCTTGCGCCTTGATAGTAAGTTCTATCATTGCCATAAATGACAAATGTTAAGTGTTTTCTAGCCAATTCTGATTTCATAATTTAGTACTTCGTAATATTTTTAAAAAGTGCTTTGTGCTTGCTGCTGACATGGCTTCGAACATGAGTTCGGTATCCCTCTTTAAACCAACTTCTAACCGTCGCATAAAGCCCTGAGGTTCTACCACTCAACTCACTATCAAATGCACCGGTTTTACTGCCCTGACGAACCAAAGGTGGGTGTGTCCAAAAAATATTGTACTCTAATGTCGTTCGTTCATTACCAATATAACCATCAATAGGTGCGTCAGTTATATTGCTTTCCATATGCTTTACCATTGCACGAGCAAAACTAAGGTCATAAAGCAAACCACCAGTAAGCTTGTTCGTTTTACACAAGTACAGATGTTGATTTGGAACTCTTACTGATGCAGGTACTAAGCTCGATGCCTCTTCAATATTTACAAGATACTTTTCTTCACCACGAAGTTCATTTTGGAAAGCTTCTAGTTGCTCAATAAAATCGCTATTTAAAAAAGCATCATCTTCTAACACTAATACTTGTGGAATTTGTTCTTCTACGACTTTTTTCATCACTAAGTAGTGCTTATAAAAGCAAGACTTCTCAGGGAGCCTCAGTGAGTCGTCAAAAAAACCATTTCTAACCTCATCAGATAGATCATCGATATCACCAGCTAACATATATTCGTAATCAGTGATGCCCACTTCTGGCAGGTGCTTATCTATATGTTTTCTACGTTCTTCGTAGCCTTTGCTTACATGAATAACAAAAGTTTTGATCATGGTGATGTCTCAATATTGGTTGACTGATTATTGGTGGCTGAATGATGTATCAATTGGAGTGTTTGTTGTAACGCACCTTGATTCTGTTGAACTATACCATAGCCTATTCGCCCTTTTTCAATTAACTCTTTAGGCTTGGATAATGCACTGATCATTTGTAAAGCAAGCTCATTCTCATCGGCTACAACAGACAGTGCGCTCGAGTCGATCAATTGATTCGCCAGGTCTGCAAAATTGAAATAGCTCGGCCCTGTTAAGCAGTATTTTTGAAGCAGCGCAGGTTCGATGAAGTTATGTCCTCCTACTTTCTTTCCAAGTAGGCTTCCTCCCATAAAAACAAGATCGCTCGCAGAAAGCATAACCATAAGCTCTCCCATCGTATCCCCCAAGTAGACGTCGACATCGAGCGGTATCTCGTCAACAACTTCGGTTCGACGAACCAAAACTAAGCCTTGGTTTTTGGCCAATTCAGCAACTGAATCAAACCGTTCAGGGTGACGAGGTACTATCACTAACAGCAATTCTGGCCGTTGGATTTTGGCTTGTTGGTAAGCTCTAAAAATTTGTTCATCTTCGCCCGCATGAGTGCTCGCGGCGACAACAATCTGCCTACCCTGCCCCAAAATATCTTTAAGATGCTCGCCTTGTGCGATTACATTATTATCAATCGACACATCGTACTTAATTGACCCTGTGACAATGACTTTTTCGCTCGGCGCACCTAGTAACTCAAATCGAGATTTATCATCAGAGTGTACTGTCAATATTAAATTTAACTTAGAGATAGTCGGATAAATTAACGAACTCATTTTTTGATAATTACTGGCTGATTTTTCGGATAATCGTCCATTAACTAATATCATCGGAACATCATTTTTAGCAACGGTGTTAATGGTGTTTGGCCATAATTCCGTTTCAATAATGAGCATGTTATCTGGCTGAACGCGGTTGATAAAACGTTGAACACACCAACTAAAATCAATAGGCATATAACGATGGCTAATCGAACCGCTCATCTTTTCGACCTGCTCAGCGCCTGTACTCGTTGTTGTAGTGATCAGTATTCTTTTATCTGGGTTTTGTATCGCCAGTTGTTCAACTAACTTCTTACTCGCCAGCACTTCCCCTACTGAAACAGCATGAAGCCAGATCACGCCCGACTGTCTATTATTGATCGACGGTGTAAACCCGAAATGCTCTTTCCAACGACGACCAAAAGGTGGTTTGTTTGCTTTGGAACGATATAAGCCCCAAAGCAGGATAGGGCTTACAAGGAAAAGTAACGCGGTATAGGCCCAACGAACGACAGTGCTCATATGACGACCTTATTTATATTTTGCCTTGGGAAATTACATCAAACTGCTCAATAGCACTAATGACTCTACTCGGCATTAACTCAGTTAGGCACTTTAGGTGCTGCTTGGGACAAGTTCGTTCAAAGCAAGGTCGGCACTCAATATCGGTATTGATGATCGCCAGTTTGTTCGTTAGCGGAGGCGTATATTTAGGTGAACTAGAGCCGTAAACAGCCACGACATTACAGCCCACCGCAGCGGCCACATGCATCAGCCCAGAATCATTGCTAACGACAGTACGACAAGCCCCGATCAAGTCTACAGCCTGAATTAAGCTCGTATCTCCAGCTAAATTGAAGCAATGCTGCTGCATATTAACAGGGACTTGTTCGATTATCTTTTGGGTTACTTCACGATCTTTAGCCGAGCCAAACAACCACACTTGGTAACCTTGTTTTGTCATCGCTGTCGCTGCTGTTGCAAAGTGATTATCAGGCCAACGTTTCGCAGGGCCAAACTCAGCACCAGGACATAAACCAAGGACAGGCCTTTGATTGTTTAAACCAAATTGCTCCATAGCCTCTTGTTGGCTGGAGTCAACAACTTGTAGGCTTGGAAAAGGTAATGATGACAATTCACCTAAACAACCACTACCCGTCATTTCAGCTTTAGGGTGCGCTAACGCTACATATCGCTCTAACATGTATTGAAACGCTTTTTTATTGGTTCTAACGTCATTAAGCAAACCAAAACGCATTTCACCTTTCCAGCCAACTCGTTCAGGAACGCGTGCAAACAGGGGAATTAAAGCTGATTTCGCGGAGTTAGGTAATACGTACGCTTTATCGTACTGTACTTCCCTCAACGATTTGCCGATCTTATAACGAGATTTCAGATCAAATTGCCCATGCCCTAGTGGCATTTCAAGAGCTTGATTGACTTGTGGCATTCTTTCCAAAATAGGCTTACACCATGCTGGCGCTAAAACATCAATTTTTGCGTCAGGGTACTGCGTCTGCAACTCAATATATAAGCCTTGAGACATTACCATGTCTCCAACCCATGATGGGCCAATAATCAGAATTTTCATTTGTCTTGCTCGTTAATAGCGTGTTCGTGAGTAGCTTGACCAGATAGTCTAAAATATTCTTGAAGTGTTTTAATGCAAACCAATTTTTCTAGTTGTTCATCTTGGAAAGGAGCAAGGTATTCATGCGCATTTTTGATCATCTGTTCAGACTCTTTAGGGTTGTCTAAATAGTATTTAATTTTTTGCTCAAAATCCGACCAGTCATCCTTCACCTCTACATAATGTATGCCTGGCTGCAGAGTGCCTTCCATAAACCACGTTTCAAATTTCATTTTTGGAGTAACGACAAGTGAGTTTGAAGACATTGCCCATTTCAAGTTTGATGCAACATCGTTCCCTTCAAGACAAATAATGAATTTGTATTGAAGCTGCTCTTCTACTGTCATAAATGGCTGTTGCCACTCTGGGTGTTGCTCTGAAGTATTCGATTGACCTGCATTCATCAGTGGATGACCATACAGAGTTTCCATAAAACGAATTCTATGTGGTTGAGTCACAGCACCACGAAACACGGCCATATTTTTTTTATCAGAAAAACTTAAGCTATCATCCACGAATCGGAAATGACGACGCTTATCTAATTTAAATAGTACAGAGTTACTATTGTTCCCATCAATCGGACGAGCTTTAAATAAAGTTGGAACTGGCTCTATATGCGTTTCATCACCAAAGTAGTAACTGAAACGAAAGTACTTTGGAAAATAATGAAGAAACTCTTTAAGATCAAAGAAATAAGATGTATAACCTTTTCGAGAATAATTACTAATCTCGCAGCTTAAACTAGCCTTATCAAAGTCGCCGAGCCCTTTTACGTAATAATTTACTCTGCTTTTTATATAGTCAGCTTGATCGGAATATGACTTTTCCAGCTTTTCAAACTGTTTTGAAAAATACAAACGAGGTGCGATAGAGAGCAAGGCATGTTTTAGATAATAAAATATCTTCATAGTTTCTCTTTATATTTTATTTTTGCGTAATGTACTAATGTTCCGGTGACAATCATATATACAACGAGGGTATCACCATTTCTAAAAGGTGAATCGGTTATACTGGCTACAGCGTAGTGGATAGAAGGTAAACTAAACAACCAAAATAAATCGGGATATTTTCTCAGCCCTAAATATACTGGATAGAAAATAAAGAACAAAAAGATACTTAAGCCAAGAATTCCAGAGCGCGCTAATTTATCAATATAATTATTATGTAAATGTGCTTGTGAGATAAAATAATATCCAGTAGGGGTATAACCCGTTAGGTTTTCTTCTGCATACTCACGAGTAAACTCTCCATGACCTAACATAGGACTACTTGCAAAGAGCTCCAAGCCAGCTTGATACATCTGTAATCTCAAACCTATAGATGAATCGAGATCACCTCGTTCAATTCGGCTAACTTCCCCCCATGTCTGGTCGTAACGATCGACAAGAGCCTCTTTAGAGAAGAAAACGGCACCAAAACACAAAATTAACGATAAGACTATAACTTTTATATTAATTCTATTTTTGTACAGTAAGGTTAAGCCAATTAAGATGTATAGAATCACAATCCCTAAAATAGCACCTCTCGATTGTGTCAAGAGCAAAGAAAACCCAGAGATAATCGCACTTAAAATTAATAGCCAGGTAATTTTATTTTTAAACCTTGTCAATAGTGCCCCTATTGAAAGCATAGAGACTAACCCTTGGTGTGTTGCTAGTGGAATAGGGTTCGTTGGCCAAAACATTCTATTCGTCGGATCAATAAAAAAGTACCAACATGACAAAGTAAAGCAGGCCAAAGCAGCACCAAAAAGTAGATATTGAGCTAGCTTTACATTGAGAAGTGGCTTTTGAGGGAGTAAGCACAATAATACAGTAGTAACAAGTAAGCCTCTTAATTCTTGAGAACTAGCACCATAAGTAACATAACTTATTGCGGTAAACATCCCAGCAAATAGAATGCCCCATAGCCAAACATTATTCTTAAAATTGGACTTAATCTGAAACAAGCCATAACTAAACATATGAATAATAGCGGCAATCAAAACCAGAGCAACCAAAGGTTTGTTGCCCTGAGGCATCCAAATAATGCCAATGGCTAACCATAGGTAAGGAACTATCAACAAAGCTCTAGATATAGACTCTGCTTTTAGAAATGAAGACGACATAATTCAAACTATAAATTAAAAGAGTATCAGTAATTTTATCAGATAAAGTGCCCTAGACACAGCTTCAAGTGATATCAACTTCTGTATTGAGAGCTACACATCTATACCTGACAGCTAGAGCAATAAAACGTGTTTCTTTGCCCGATTTTAAGTTCCTGAATCAGCTCTTCACAGTTAGGACACTGTTCACCAGCCTTACCATAAACCTGTAGCTCTTGAGCAAAATATCCCGGTTTTCCATCCGCTTGGGCAAAGTCTTTTAGCGTTGTTCCACCCTGTCTGATAGCCGTCGTGAGTACTTGCTTGATCTCTTTGGTTAACAAGAGCCACTCTTGTTTTGTAACCTTACTTGCAGAGCGCAAAGGATTAATACGTGAAGAAAACAGAGCTTCATTGGCGTAGATATTACCCACACCGACCACTACTTTGTTGTCCATAATGAACTGTTTGACGGCAACCTTACGCTTGGCGGCTTTTTCAGCAATATAGTCAGCGTTGAAGTCATCGGTTAGTGGTTCAGGGCCAGAACCGAGTAACACAGTATGTATCTCATCAGGCGCCGACCATAACCACGCACCAAAGCGACGCGGATCGTTGTAACGCAATATCTTGCCATTGGTGAGCTTGAGATCCACGTGATCATGTTTTGCTGGCGGGAAATCGGCATCCAACACGCGCAGTGAGCCAGACATCCCAAGGTGAACAATGGCTGTTCCGGTATCAGTTTCTATCAATAGGTACTTAGCTCGACGTGAGATAGAGCGAATCACCTGCCCTTCCAACCGCTTAAGTTCTTGAGGAATATCCCAGCGCAGCTTGGGGGTACGAAAGGTAAGCGTTTTAATCGTCTCGCCAACTAAATGAGGCGAGATCCCCATGCGGCTTACTTCAACTTCGGGTAATTCAGGCATAGTTAATCGTCCGATAGAGATGGTTCGTCTGATATAGATAGCTTGTCTGATTTAAATGACTGGTCTGAGCCAAAGCTTGGAAACAAGTAACTCTCTTCAATAGACACCGCCAGCCACTGATCATTCCAGTTTTTTAGCAACCAAAACTCAGCAAGTTGATAATAGGTAATACGCTGTGGCTCTTCCTGGTCTTGATACCACACTTCAATGGTGTGCGGCGTATTAAGCTGGGGAGTAAGGTCGGTATAGGTTTGTGAATCTACTTCCGTGCCTACTAGCTGTTGCCAGCGTTGCGATAGCTCTTGGGCACTCACACTTTGCTCTGAGGCAGACTCTTTCATTTGATAAACCCAACGGCCGTCTTCTTGTACTACCGACCATTTAGCAAAATGTAAGGCTTGAAGCTCTGCTGCTGGGTTTAAAAGATAAGGATAAGGGTTATTTGCCTGAAGTTCAGGCTCAGGTTCGATAAGGTACGTTTTGATCAATGTTGGAAGGTTTAGCACCCCAATAAAAGCGATCACGCTTAACATGAGTATGTTGTTCCATCGACGTCCACGATATCTCATCTGATTCTGCTCATCTAACCTATTGAGTGTTCAGTATATCGTGAAAATGGCGACACATTCTATCCTGAGTAATTTTCTATCACATAAGCTCATCGGCAAGTGTAACGTCTGTACGGTAGGTGCCAAATTGAGCCAATAATGCTTACCCTTATCAAAAACACTGGGGCTTCTCAAATTTTGGGCATAAAAAAACCCAGCTATAAGCTGGGTTTTTAATTTATTCTTCTATAAAAGAAGAGACAAAGGGGCTATCAATTACTTGATTTTAGCTTCTTTGTACATAACGTGCTGGCGAACTACTGGATCAAACTTTTTGATCTCAAATTTGCCTGGCATGTTACGCTTGTTCTTGTCAGTTGTGTAGAAGTGACCAGTTCCAGCAGAAGATACTAGACGGATTTTCTCACGAATGCCTTTAGCCATTGCTTAATTCCTCTTAAACGTTTTCGCCACGTGCACGGATATCAACAAGAACAGCATCGATGCCTTTCTTATCAATAATACGCATGCCTTTAGCAGTTAGACGTAGTTTAACAAAACGTTTTTCGCTCTCTACCCAGAAACGGTGAGTTTGTAGGTTCGGCAGAAAACGACGCTTGGTAGCATTGCGTGCGTGTGAACGGTTGTTACCCGTTACTGGACGCTTACCAGTTACTTGACATACTCGGGACATGAATGTCTCTCCAAATCGTTTCAGCTCGATATCAACCTTGGTGGCCGAACCTCTCTATCAATTCTGAAAATAGAGGTAAAAACCATAATGGAAAATCCATTCAAGGCTATCAAAGGTCGCGTATTATACTAACTTGACATGCATTGCTCAAGACCCGAACAGATCCTTTTTAAGGATTTCGTGATCTTTTTTTGAACAGGGCAGCTATTTGAGTAATCAGAGCTGATTTAAGGTTCTAAAATGTGGGCGGAATGATAGCAGATTTAACGCAACTAACAACCTAAAATGTGATTCAAATCCATCCGCGCTCTGCAAAAGAGATAACTTCGCCATCTCCAACGACAAAATGGTCGAGAATTCGGATGTCCACTAGTGCCAATGCGTCGGTTAATCTACGTGTAATTCGCCTATCTGCTTGGCTTGGCTCTGCGACACCGGAAGGATGGTTGTGCGCTAGGATTAAAGCGGCTGCATTATGATGAAGTGCCCGTTTAACCACTTCTCTCGGGTAAACAGATGCTGCATCGATGGTTCCTTCAAACATCACTTCATCCTTTATTACTCTGTTTTGATTATCTAGGAACAATATATAGAAGGCTTCTCGCTGGCGATCACGCAATATACTCGAAAGATACAACTTGGTGTGACTTGGGCTGGTGAGTGCATCCCCTCGAGATAAAGTCTCGGCCAAATAACGTTGCGTCATCTCCAAAACAGCCTGCAACTGGACATATTTCGCCTGCCCCATCCCTTTATGGGCACAAAACTCGGCCTCCGTTGCAGAAAAAAGATGGCGAAGCGAACCAAAATCTTTGATCAACTTGTCTGATAGCTCTAAAACATTCATTCCTTGTGTGCCCGTTCGAAGAAATATAGCTAACAACTCCGCATCACTTAAGGAGTCGGGGCCTCTACTCAGTAACTTTTCTCTTGGCATCGACTCAACAGGCATTTTACTTATAGGCATATAAAGGCTATCTAGGGTGATGAATACGATCCATCAGCCTAATCCGTTTGTCTACGGAGAGCTTCCACAGCTTTATAAAGAAGACTAATGCCTAGCAAAACCGTGTAATTGATAAGTTTGATAACATCAACTTGATGAGTGTCAAACCTGTTCCAATTCTGCTTCTAGGCACTAATCCTTTGTTCTGATATCGTTAGTCCCAGAGAAATTAAGGAACAGAATCATGCAAACATTGGTTAATCAACTGGATAACGCTGACCAACAAGGCCTAGCTGGAAAAAAAATCCTACTTGGCATTAGTGGTGGTATCGCAGCTTATAAATGTGCCGAACTGACTCGACGCTTAATCGAACGTGGTGCGCAGGTACAAGTCGTCATGACTAATGCGGCTAAGGAGTTCATTACTCCTCTCACCATGCAAGCTGTCTCTGGAAGGCCAGTGTCTGATAGTTTACTTGATCCTGCTGCTGAAGCTTCCATGGGACACATCGAACTGGCGAAATGGGCTGACCTAGTCTTATTAGCACCCGCAACCGCAGACCTTATTGCGCGCATGACCGCAGGCATGGGTAACGACCTACTGACCACTTTGGTTTTAGCAACCGATGCGCCAGTTGCGGTATCCCCAGCAATGAACCAACAAATGTACAGCCACCCTGCAACTCAAGAGAACATCGCAACGCTAAAACGTCGTGGATGTGAAATCTGGGGTCCGGCAGCTGGTGAACAGGCCTGTGGCGATGTTGGTATGGGGCGTATGTTAGAGCCAATGCAACTGGTTCATCGTTGTGAAGACTTCTTCCAACCTAAACCTCTGACTGGCCGTTCGGTGTTAATTACTGCGGGTCCAACTCGCGAAGCGATCGACCCAGTTCGTTACATTACCAATCATAGCTCGGGCAAGATGGGCTATGCACTGGCTGAAGCGGCCGCGAAACAAGGTGCTACGGTAACTCTAATTAGTGGCCCTGTATCACTAGCGACGCCAAATCAGGTTAATCGCATTGATGTAGACAGCGCACAACAGATGTTTGATGCCGTGAATGCCAATGCTGCTCAGCATGATATTTTCATCAGCTGCGCTGCGGTTGCCGATTACCGCCCAGAGACCATTGCAGACCAGAAGCTTAAAAAAGTCGATGGTAAAGATGACATGACCATTCAAATGGTTAAGAACCCAGACATTGTGGCTTCCGTTGCCTCAATGACTGAAGATCGTCCATTTACTGTCGGCTTCGCAGCAGAAACTCAAGATGTCGAGAAGTATGCGCGCGGAAAATTGGAAAGAAAGAACCTCGATATGATTTGTGCTAACGATGTCTCTGTCGAAGGTCAAGGCTTTAATAGTAGTAGTAATGAGTTGCACCTTTATTGGAAAGGTGGCGATAAATCTCTACCTCTAGATAGCAAAGACTCTCTTGGTTTCCAGATCCTTAATCAGATCCAACAGCTTATTGACGTATAAACGCACAATTTTACCCTGACAATACGCTGACACCTCTCGATTCTGTTGACCTAGGTCTTACAAAACTAGGAACAGAATTGAATGGTGTTTATAATCCTGCTTCACTCAATCCTCATCTTTAGGAAAGGAAGTAAATAGATGGCCGGTACTCGAAAATCAAACCGTCGTGAAGAAATCCTGCAAGCTCTAGCACAAATGTTGGAATCGACCGAAGGTGCTTCTCGTATCACAACAGTAAAGTTGGCCAAGCAAGTTGGTGTTTCTGAAGCTGCGTTATACCGCCACTTCCCAAGCAAAGCTCGCATGTTTGAAGGCTTGATCGAGTTCATTGAAGAAGCGTTGATGTCTCGAATCAACCGTATTCTAGATGAAGAGAAAGACACACTAGAGCGCATACGCCTAGTGCTACAACTTATCTTGGTTTTCTCAGAACGTAACCCAGGCCTGACTCGAATTTTGTCTGGTCATGCTCTAATGTTTGAAAATGAACGCCTGCGCGATCGCATCAATCAGCTTTTCGAACGTATTGAGACGCAACTTCGTCAAATTCTACGAGAAAGAAAGCTTCGCGAAGGGAAGTCATTCCCGGTTGATGAAAAAATCTTAGCGGCTCAATTGTTAGGTCAGGTTGAAGGAAGTTTAAATCGATTTGTTCGCTCGGACTTCAAATATCAACCGACAGCGAACTTTGAAGAGTATTGGGCACTTCTGAGTGCACAAATCGAATAGTAATCAGCATTAAGCCAAATATATGAACAAAACCACATATGATAAGCCTGAATTTTCACTCTTACTGCTGCACCCTAAATACTGGCCCGTATGGCTAGGCTTTGGGTTGTTGGCTCTAATTGTTAACCTGCTACCTTACCGTGTGTTGCTCTCCTTAGGGCAGCGACTTGGCTTACTAGGCGTGCGTTTTGGTAAAAAACGGGTTGATATTGCAACTCGTAATATGGAGCTAGCCTTTCCTGAAAAGCCCATAGAAGAAATAAATCAATTAGTTAAAGAAAACTTCAAAAATACTGGATTAGCGTTGATTGAAACCGGCATTACTTGGTTTTGGCCTACGTGGCGATTTAAAATGTTGCTGGTTGATAAAGATACTGCAGTAATGAGATCGCATAGCAAAAACGGTAAAGGCGTTCTACTTTGTTGTGTGCACGCTCTCAACCTTGAAATTACCGCTCGCGCTTTTGCCGTACTCGGACAACATGGATATGGCGTGTATCGCCCACACAACAACGCTGTATATAACCTTATTCAGTTTTGGGGCCGAACCCACAATGGCAATCTGACTATTGATCGTAAAGATGTGAAAAAGATGATACGTGTTCTGCGTAACGGAGATCGCCTATTCTATCTCCCTGATCATGACTACGGTCGCAATAAATCTGTATTCGTACCTTTCTTTGCAGTAGAGGATGCAAGCACCACCACTGGAACCAGCATTTTGGCTTACACCAGTCGATGCGCGGTCGTTATTGGGTCTGGCTTTAGAAATGCCGACGGAAAATATGAAATCATGGCCGACGAATCAATCGAAGATAACTATCCGCAGAAAGATGAAAAAGCGGCAGCAGCGTATATGAACCGCTATCTTGAGAAGATTATCTTAAGAGCCCCAGAACAATGGATGTGGCTACACAAGCGCTTCAAAACCATGGAAGATCCAGAGGCGGAAAAAGGCATTCGTTACAAGTAAGCGAGCCTTGTTCTGTCCAATAAGATTTAAGTAAAAAATGCCCGAAAGAGTTTCATCTCTCGGGCATTTTTCTTTTTTAAGCTCTAAACCTAAGGCACTAAACCATTAGGTTCAACTTCTTCAGCTTACGAATTAGATTCCGTATTGAGTTCGGTACGCTTTTACTGAATCAAGATGTGCTGCGTCTGTGCCTTTCTCTTCAAGAAAAGTCACTAAATCAGTCAGGCTAACGATTGAGATAATCGCACAGCCGAAGTCGCGCTCTACTTCCTGAATCGCAGACAACTCGCCTTTGCCCTTCTCTTGACGGTCGATAGCAACAAGCACACCCGCTAAGTCAGCGCCGTTTGCTTGGATGATTTCCATCGACTCACGGATTGCAGTACCTGCAGTGATCACGTCATCCACTAACATGATGCGACCTTCAAGTTCGCTACCGACTAGGTTGCCACCTTCACCGTGGTTCTTTGCTTCTTTACGGTTGAAGCAGTAAGGCGTGTCCACATCGTGGTGATCAGCAAGTGCAACCGCTGTTGTTGTTGCGATTGGGATACCTTTGTATGCAGGGCCAAATAGTACATCGAACTCAATACCTGAATCTGCTAATGCTGCTGCGTAGAAGCGACCTAAGCGTGCTAGGTCACGACCTGTATTAAACAATCCAGCATTGAAGAAGTAAGGGCTCTTACGGCCAGACTTTAAAGTAAACTCACCAAACTTAAGTACTTCTTTCTCTAGTGCAAATTCAATAAATTCACGTTGATATGCTTTCATGTTCTTCCTCTACGTTTATTCAATAAAACTTAACTTACGCTCTGCACTACCCTTTCGGGTTTTACAGACAAAAAAATAGCTCCTTGTGAAAGGAGCTATCTAAAAACTATTCTACTAACGCCGACTTCTGCGCTTCAACAATATCGGCAATGCCCTTATTTGCCAGGGCTAAAAGCTGCATCAGCTCTTCGTGGCTGAACGGTTCGCCTTCTGCGGTGCCTTGAATCTCAATCATCTTACCGTCTTCCGTCATTACAACGTTCATATCGGTATCGGCTGCTGAGTCTTCAACGTACTCAAGGTCACACAGTGCTTGTGCACCAACGATGCCCACTGAAACTGCCGCTACGTGGCCTTTCATTGGGTTCTTCTTCAGTTTGCCGCTTGCTAGTAGGCTGTTGATAGCATCAGCCATTGCAACGCTTGCACCTGAGATAGAAGCAGTACGAGTACCGCCGTCTGCTTGGATAACATCACAATCGACAGTGATCATGATTTCACCCATTACTTTCAGGTCAACAACAGCACGTAGGCTACGAGCGATCAGACGTTGGATTTCCATCGTACGACCACCTTGCTTACCGCTCGCCGCTTCACGACGGTTACGAGTGTGCGTCGCACGTGGAAGCATGCCGTATTCAGCCGTTACCCAACCCTTTCCTTGGCCTTTCAACCAACGCGGTACGTTTTCTTCTACCGTCGCATTACATAGAACTTTAGTGTTGCCGAACTCAACTAATACAGAACCTTCAGCATAAGCAGTGTAGTTACGAGTAATTTTAATTGGACGAATTTGATCTACAGCGCGGTCATTTGGACGCATTGGTATCTACCTTATTAACAGTCTGAAGTGATTTACTATCGAAAGAGTGCATCACCTAAGAAAGGGGTGAGACAGTTTTGATTGGGGCAAGATTATATAGCAGTTTATCTTTCAAATCTATTTACCATTCAAAGTTGCCTACTACTTAAGGCGACTTACGACTCAAAGATACTTACCGTGAAGGCTATTTATAACGGAAAATCGACAAGCTTCGGGAGCACACCATATCGTGATACTATGCGTGCGCGTTATTTTCAGAATGATAAAAGACAGGAAAATTCGATGATTTATAGTATGACCGCGTACGCGCGCAAAGAAGTAAAAGGCGATTGGGGTACAGCAGTATGGGAAATCCGTAGTGTAAACCAACGCTACCTAGAAACTTACTTCCGTATGCCTGAACAGTTCCGTGGTTTAGAGCCAATCTTACGTGAGCGTTTCCGTAAGCGTCTAGCTCGCGGCAAGGTTGAATGTAACCTACGTTTTGAAGCAAACCCAGCAGCGAAAGGCGAGCTAAGCATTAACGAAGGTTTGGCTCAGCAAGTAATCAATGCTGCTAACCAAGTAATGACGATGACAGGTGAAGACAGCCGTTTGAACCCATTCCAAATCATGAACTGGCCTGGCGTAATGGAAACGCCAGAGCAAGACATGGATGCCATCAACAAAGATCTACTTGAAGCATTCAACGATGCAATCGCAGAGTTCATTGACGCTCGTGCTCGTGAAGGCGAAAACATGAAAGCGCTCATCGTTCAGCGTTTAGATGCAATCACTGAAGAAGTCGTTAAAGTTCGTGCACGCATGCCTGAGATCCTAGAATGGCAACGTGAGCGTCTTCTTACCAAATTTGAAGATGCGAAGATTGAACTTGAAGGTTCTCGCGTTGAGCAAGAGCTTATCCTACTGGCTCAGAAGTCAGACGTAGCAGAAGAACTAGACCGCCTAGACTCTCACGTGAAAGAAGCGAATGTAGTATTGAAGAAAGGTGGCGCTTGTGGCCGTAAACTTGACTTCATGATGCAAGAGTTCAACCGTGAGTCAAACACACTAGCGTCTAAGTCTATCAGCACAGACATCACAGCATCAGGCGTAGAGCTTAAGGTTCTTATCGAACAGATGCGTGAGCAGATCCAGAACATTGAGTAGAAAATCAAACTCACTCACGAAGAACCAGATGTCATTAAAAACAAACAGTTAGTAAAAACGAAATAATCAGACGTACTCATAGAGCATCTGTTAATATTAAATTAATGGTGACAAATTGGTGACAAAAATCGAGTTTGCATGATAGTGTAAACTCATTGTCACCACTTTGAGTCTCTGCCATGCAAGATAATCAGCTCATAGCCTTAATGAAGAAAGGCAAACCTGCTCGACACCGTATATCTACAGGGCTCTACTTTCGGGTGGTAAGCCCAATGTCAGCTTTTTGGACTTTTCGTTACACCTTTCAAGGGAAAAGAAAAGAGCATACGATTGCAAAGTATGGCGTCCCTCCTTTTGGGATAAAAATGACCGAAGCACAAAAAAAAATCATTGATTTGAAGTTTGAAGTTGAGCAAGGGAACGACCCACAAGTAGAAAAAAGACGCCCAGATAGACTAGAGTTTGATAGCGTAGATCAACTTGCGGAAGATTGGTTATCAATCAAAAAAAAGAGAATCAAGAATCCACAGATTCCAGAAAGGGTTTACCGTAAAGACATAGCGCCATACATCGGTAATATGGCAGTATGTAAGGTGGAACCTCGCGATATTGCTCAAATCATTAGGTCTATTAACGACGATGGGCGCCCTTCCATTTCAAATGACGCTTTAAGCTATCTAAATCAGCTCTTCAATCATGCTATTAAGATGGGTCTAGTACAGTATAACCCTGCATCTGCGTTTGATATAAACGATGCTGGCGGTGAAGAAAAATCTCGGAAGCGGGTATTATCAATAAATGAAATTACATCGCTTTTCCAAGCGATAAAGTCACACAATGATATTTTTGTTCGTGAAAATTACTTAGCATGTTGCTTGCTCTTACTTCTTGGAGTTAGAAAGGGAGAGCTAATAGCGGCGAAGTGGGATGAATTCGACTTTGAAGAGAAGCTATGGCACATCCCTGAAGATAGAACAAAAAATTCAATTCCAATATCAATTCCTATCCCTCTAGCAATTTGGGATATTTTTTCGGAGTTAAAAGTTAGAGCAGCCGATAGTGAGTATGTATTCCCCAAACGACGCTCATCGAAAAGGTTTGGCCATGTCTCACCAGATACATTAAACGCAGCTCTCAACAAACTACTATCACAAGACAGTGTTGATGTAGAACACTTCACAGTACATGACCTTCGTCGTACCTTCAGAACCTTGCTAGCCAGTTGCCACATTCTTCCGCACATAGCAGAAAGGTGTTTGAATCATAAGCTCCCCAAGATAGAAGGAACTTATGATTTACATGATTACTTAGAACAACGAAGAGATGCTTATGAGAAACTTAGTCTGAAACTCATCCCTCATATGCTTCTAGCACCAAATGAGAGCCCGTAAATGATTTAAAAAACAAAAGAATCAAGCTCGGAGAATACTTCTTTTGAAACTGCAAGTGTGTTCTTTCTCGCCACTTCGAATACATTTTGTTCAGATGAAAATAGGATTGGATCAAACCAGACCTTTCTATCTATTCCATACTGTCTTTCAAAATACAGTATTCCTGACTCAGCTCCCTTTTCATAATCCTTGATTGTGATAGATGCTAATCGACTGGCATCAATCCCAGGAGTATTAGAATAAATATGAGGGATGTCTTTCAAGAATCGAGCTTCAACATACCCTGAAATAACATGTAAAAATAATGAAAACTCATTCTCTTTATTCCAGATTTGTGCAACTTCAATATCAGGTAGAAACTTATTTAGGATGTTGACGTAATGATAAGGTTCCTTCGTCATCCTCGCCTTAGTATCATCCCACGTTATAACATAATCAATATGCTCAACATCTTCTATGTTTGGTCCGATTCTATTAACATGAAAAGCTTTTTTAGTGTACCCAGTAGCTTTTACAAACTTATCAAAGCTAAGTTCATATTGCTCCAGTGCATCCTCAGCATTATTACATTCAAGAACAGAAATTAAACCATGAGGACCACTTTTAAATAGCCCTTTAATTTCAGGAAACAGTTCTTCAACAATGTTTACAATATATGGGTGTTTCTGATCAGCCTCAGGGTTGGTAAAGAGTTTTCCGTCTTCACTATATTTAGGTATCGACTCTCCCAATAGATACTTTTTCCACGAAGCTTTATCAAAAAAAGACTTCATTACTGCATCAAACATATCCGGATTTTCAAAAGATGGATCTGCTTCTCTATATCTACCATCGAGAGATTTTTTAAGCTTTTCTTCAAAGCTCTTACCATTTTTCAAGATGCCTTCAAGGCCATCTAACTCCAAAACTTTATGTGTCCAGAAAATTGTTCTTATCTTGTTTATCAAAATCACCTACCACAATAGCCCGTAAATTTCAACCTAGCTCATTAATTCAGCTAGTACCAATACTCAGATGCCTTCAAACCATATCATAGAACGTATTCAATAACCCGAGGATACAAAATGAATCAACAGCAACTCACCCCACTACTCTTGCGCAGAAAACAAGTTTGTCACGCATTAAACATTAGTCCATCTACCTTAGATCGATTACGACACGATCCAAAAGTGAATTTTCCATCGGGAATATATACAGGAAATAAGATCTTAGGGTGGCGAACAAAAGACATAAATAACTGGTTAGATAACCAATAAGGAAAAATAGATGAAAAAGTTAACTGAAATCCAAAAAGAACTAAAGCATACAACTGAAAGAATGTTCGAAGATTCGAGCATTAGGTACAAGGCATATATTGCGTACTTAATGATAGGAAAATTCCACGGTCTTTCCCCTATAGAAGTAGCAATCGACTTTGGTTCAAAGGAGACACGTAAAATACTAGATAGGGTGGATGGAATTGAAGGTGTGGACAATCAGGCTGAAGGAAAAAATCCAAATTACGCTCGAGTAATCTCAGGACGAAAAGCTAACTTACCAAGACGTATTACAACAGCCACTCATATCAAATGGGTAGTCCTTTGCTGGGTTTTACTGCAAATGGCAAGACTCAGACCAGATCGCCGCTAAGTCAGCTTTAGGCTAAACCTAAAATACACGCTAAAGCCAATCAAGATAAGGGGTTGGCGTGTATTCACCTCTGAATACATACGTTAGATTTTCTGCAAAAAAACCTAATACATTCAGAGTGTTTACATTGAACACATCCAGAGAAAGAAATATGACTCGCTCAAAACCAAAATCAAACACTGAAAAGACAATAACCTTGCGTGTTACAAGACACCAATATAACCGAGTAACTCAAGCAGCGGAAGAAAAAAACATGAATAACTCCGCTTTTATTCGCTCAGTAGTCGATGACCGACTCACTCAACAAGATACAAATAAAAAAATAGATTTACTCGAAAGGCGATTAGAAAAGCGAATCTTCGAGATGGTTGCCTCAATTGCAGGACTTGATGAACATCAGCGTCTACAAGCTAAAAAACAATATCTGTCGAACCTAAAGCCAGAGGCTAAGTAATGAATTCAGTTTTTAGCACTTATAAAGTAATCATCTTCTCGTTGGCTAGCATAATGCTCTCTATCCCAGTCACTTTTATCATGATGAACATCTATTGGGGCATGTCATCAGCTCTCAATATCATGGTTTTACTTACTGTATTACTTGAGTTCATTTCTACTTTAAGAAGTCCAACGCCACCAATAGACTTGATTACATTGTGGGAGCTATTAGCCCATAGTAAATATTCTGGATTCATCTTTAAGTTTATTGGTATTCCTTTTTTATTGTCATTTACGTTGTCAGTCTTGTTTATAGCACTTTGCTATAAAAGCAGAGTGCCGTCTAAGCAATTAACTCACGTGAGTGGCCCCAAGTTTTACTTGGGAAAGCAAGCCATCAAACATGCTCAATCGAAGCATAGGCATGACTTGATAAGCAGTCGTATGACGTCATGCGGTGTCAATATTCATCCAAAAATCAAAATAACTCAAGCAAGAGAACAAAATAACTTTCTCATACTAGGAACGACAGGGGCAGGCAAGTCGACCGTATTCAAACCCCTAGTGAAACAAGCAATTGAACGCGGTGATAACGCTGTTATCTACGATGAGAAAGGTGAGTATACAGAGAGCTTTTATCACAAAGAATCGAGCGTCTTAATCGCTCCTTGGGATACAAGAAGTGCGAAATGGAACATTTCTGCTGACATCAAAAGCAAACAAGATGCAGAATTATTTGCACAATGTCTAATCCCAAACTCCACTAGTGCAGACCCTTTATGGGATCAAGGAGCTCGAATTATTCTAGTCAGCATGTTGATGAGATTAATCAACGAACAAGAGAATACATGGGGATGGAGTGACCTATACAAACAACTCACGTTCAGCCCAGAAAAAGCACGTTTCATATTTGTTGAACATTACCCTTTAGCCAATAGTCTACTTGAGCCCAACTCAAAAACGACTCAGAGCTTTTATGTTCACATTATGAGTAAGTTAAGCTGGATTGAAGATCTAGCAAAAGCTTGGCCTCCACAATTCAAAAAAGAATTCAGCCTTAGTCAGTGGGTCAAAAAAGATAGTACAAAGCACATCGTCATAATTCAAGCAGATAGCCAGTTTCAAAACCTCGGTGAGCCTCTATGTAATGCAATTATTTCATTCATGACCAAGCACTATTTGAGTAGCAGTAACCCATCTAAAAAAAGAACTTGGTTATTCATTGATGAGTTTGCCAACCTTCCACGCAACCCGAGCATTTCTAAATGGCTAGAACTTGCACGAGCTAATGGCGCACGCTCAGTACTTTGCACTCAGTCTATCTCTCAACTCCACGATATCTATAGGAAAGACGAAGCAAACACCATTCTCAACTTATTGTCCAACGTCATCGCTTTTCGAATGGGGACGGCGGGGAGCGATGCAGAAGACGCTGCGAATATTTTTGGGCAGTACGAAGCAGAGATCCCTAACTATGAACATCGTAAACGAATCGGAACAAGGGTTGATAAGCTACTAGTTAAGAAATCTGATCTTGTTCAGCTAGCCCAACCCACACGAAAAGGTGTCGAAGGGTATATGCAAATACCTGGCTGGGAGTCGGTTTACAAACTGAGATGGCCTTTGTTCAAAGACATTCGGAATGCCAAAAAGAAAATACCAGCTAAATGGTTAACTGACTCAAAGCCAAGAAAGCAAGCCATAAATAAGAACCAAGCCAATCGATTAAACAAAAGGAATCCAAACCATGATGTCAATTAGTCCAGTAAACAACATCGCTTATTACGCTGACTTGGCAAAGGAAGACTATTACTCAGGTCATGGAGAGCCCAAAGGCACTTGGTCGGGGCTTGGTACTAAGCTTTTTGGACTACAGCATCAAATCATCAATGACAACGATTACCAAATGTTGATGACCGGTTTTTCCCCTTCAGGTGATGCACTGGTTCAAAATGCTGGCAAAGAAAATCGTCGAGCAGCATGGGACTGCACCCTTAGTGCACCCAAAAGTGTAAGTCTGGTATGGGCTAGCTCTTCACCTCAATTAAAAAATAAAATAGAGAAAGCCAAAGAAGCAGCGGTACAAAAAACCATCAGTTTTATGGAACACCAAGTTGCTCTGACACGCAGAGGGAAAAGATCTTCGCTCTATGAAAGAACGTCTGGTCTTGTTTTTGCTTGCTTCAATCACTGCACAAGTAGAAATGAAGACCCACAACTGCATACACACCTGTTAGTTCTGAATGTGGCTCCTCGCCTAGACGACACATTTGGATCTCTTGCTTCTGACAGCCTTTATCATTGGAAAATGGCCGCAGGTGCCATGTATCGTGCTGAGCTTGCATTTCAATTGCAAACACTAGGCTTTGGCATAGAACCTGATGGCGATTCTTTTCATATAAAGGGGGTATCGAAACAGGCATGTGATGCCTACTCTAGCCGAGCCAAAGAAATTGAGAGTGAGCTAAAAAAAGCTGGTATAAAAAGCAGCTCCAGTAAACAAGGCGCTCGCTTTAAAACTCTAACTAGAAAAGCGAAAAGAAATGTCGAACGAGGCCAGCTATTACAACGCTGGAAAAGTGAGCTCGAAAAATATGGGCTATCAGAATCTTACATTGAAACCTTAACTCACTCTGAAAAAACAGTGACCCCTTATGAATTAGAGCAAGATCTAATCTTATCAGAACTCAGTGACAAGAAAGCAGTTTTCACCGAGCAAGAACTTTTCAAGGCTATTGCCGTACAAGCTTCACACCACGGCATCAATGCCACGCAAGCCGAAGGATTCTCACTATTAATGATAGAAAGCGAAGAGCTAATATCTTTGCAGCCGAAAAACGCCTTTTCCCGTCAATTCACAACTGAAGATGTACTTTCATGTGAACGGCTAATGGTTCATGACGCACAAACTTTAGCGAAACGTCATTCAAAAAACATTAGCATTGAGCTAGTAAATGACGCTGTTACAACTGCTCAAAAACAATTGGGGTTTTCTTTTGACGAAGAACAAAAAGAAGCTATTCAGTACACATTGTGTTCAGGTGACTTCTCAATCACTCAGGGCAGCGCTGGTGCAGGGAAAACAACACTAATGCTTGCGGCAAAACTTGCTTATAAAAAGCAAGAATTGACTATAAAAGGAGCCTGTATTGCGAAAAAAGCAGCCGATAACCTAACTCAAGAAACGGGGATTCAATCTTATACCGTAGCCTCTTTGGTTACAGCGATTAACAAGAATAGGAATCCTCTCAATAAGGTCGATGTGCTAGTCGTGGATGAAGCAGGGTTACTACCCAGTACAGACTTGCAATTGCTACTTTACGAAGCAAAGGTATCAAACTGCAAAGTCATTCTCACAGGAGAAGATAAACAGTTAGATGCTATCAATCGCGGCGGTGCCTTGCGCTTTCTATCTCGACCTGAAATTCTCGGCACACAACGTATAGAAACAGTCCGTCGCCAGCGAGATAGGTGGGCAAAACAAGTCGTTGTTGATCTCCGAGATAAGCGTTCAGAACGAGCACTGAATACTCTACAGCAACACAACTGCCTGCACTGGGCTAATAATAATGATGAAGCTATACAAGCACTCATCAGGGATTGGCATCACTATCAAAAGTCACATCCAGAGAAACAATCGTTAGTCATTGCTCGTGAATGGAAAGACGTGAAAAAACTAAGTAAAGCGATTAGAGAGATCTACATCAAAGGCGGTCAGGTTGGCACTGAGAACGTTAAGCTAACTTGCAGTGTTGCAGATAAACGCTTTGATTATGACTATTCCGTAGGCGACAGGGTCAAGTTTTGCCGCAATGAATACAGGCAATTACAGGTGTCTAACGGTACATTTGGAACTATATCTTCGATAACTCAATTAGATGACGATGTACGGTTGTCTGTATTGCTTGATGATGAACGAACAATTTCATTTTTAGCATCAGAATACGGTGACGAGATTGGTGTCAATTTATGCCACGCTTACGCATTAACAGTTTTCAGTTCACAAGGTACTACTGTTGATGGAAATACGTTTACTCTCTATTCAGGCAGGATGGCCCAGCGAGAAACTTATGTGGCCCTCAGCCGCCATAAAGATGAATCTCACGTCTACATCAATGAAGCTGAGATAAATGAGCGTGTAAGGTCATATGGTGAGGATTTGGAGCTAACTGATGAGTTAAGGCAAGCTGAGTTAGTGAAGTTAATAAATCTAGATAGACATTCATCTTTAGCTATAGAACAACATGTAACGCATTCTCAGCAAGAGAGCCGTGACCATTTGCATAATTCAGAGGCGATGCCAATTAGTAGTATATAACTCCAATCTTATCTATATGACCTCCTTAACTACAACCGACTCAAATGCTTAGGGGAATATTGAGGTTTGCCAGTTAGTGGAGTAACATTGAAAGGCTCTTTAGTGTAAGACGTACTTCGTCTAGTCGGGTGATTAGCCAGACTCAAATTTATTGAACGGGTTTAAATGCGAGATGTACGCATCCTAAACTCGTTCCTCCTTTAGGATGCGTACACCTCGCACTCTTTAGTAAAGAGTTAAGCTCAAGGTGTTTTACCACACCTTGAGCTTTTTAACGGAAAACTATGAGTATCATTAGCCAGATAGCACAAACCTTAAAGAAACCTGAGTACGTGATAGAAGATATTCTATTCATCGCTCCAATGAGATATAAAATCTACTATATCCCTAAACGAACTCACGGTTTTAGACAAATAGCCCAACCATCAAAAGAATTAAAAGAATGCCAGAGGGCATTTCTTAGGTTTTGTAACCTCCCCACTCACAATTGCGCTATGGCCTATAGAGAAGGCTTAAGTATCAAAGAAAATGCCATTGCGCATAAAAACCAAGCATACTTGCTCAAGCTAGATTTCGAAAACTTCTTCAACAGCATAACTCCTAATATCTTTTGGCACACATGGGAATTAACAGGTGCAGAGCTACCAACTAAAGATAATCAACAATGGATTGAAAAGCTGCTTTTTTGGAACCTAGAAGATAAGCTCGTTTTAAGCGTGGGAGCCCCTAGCTCACCTTCTGTATCCAATTTTTGTATGCTTATATTCGATCAAATGTTACAAGACCAGTGTCAAAGTTTGGGAATAAAGTACACTCGCTATGCCGATGATTTAACCTTCTCTACCAATGAGAAAGATATACTTTTCCAAATCCCAGAAAGTGTAGAAAATATTTTGTCCAAATGCTTTAACGGAAATTTAAGATTAAATAAAGGTAAAACTATTTTTTCGTCCAAAGCCCATAATCGTCACGTAACCGGAATTACCATTACTAGTAATGGAAAGATATCTTTAGGTCGTAGTAAGAAAAGATATATAAAACATAAAATTCATCAATTCTCTCTTGAGCTGCTAAATAACCACGAAGTAATGCACTTAAAAGGGTTGATGGCTTATGCTCGTCATATTGAACCAAGTTTTTATGAGTCTCTTATAAGAAAGTACTCAAAAGAACTAATAGAATGTATTTTTGAGGTCCCAAATGAGTAGAGAAGCTAAGATAAAAAATGAAATAGCATTACTTGAAAGAAGCTTTAAGGCTGGATCTATTTCATCTGGATTTAAGCTTTATGAGATGTATGACAATGGTGTCTTCGAAAAAAATTCTGATGGCGATATAATTTGCATCCTAGATAAGAGCCCAAAAATAGCTCATACATATTTACTAGATTGTAGACAATCACTTAATGATAATGAAAAAAATAACAGGCTTCATGTATCTCGATTAACTTTATCGGACTTCAGAAAATTCAAAACACTCAAAGTAAAGCTGAATAAAAACCTAACTGTTATTATTGGTGATAATGGTGCAGGTAAAACGACCATTATTGACGGCATAACAAAATCTTTAAGTTGGCTTAGTGCAAACATTCTCAAAAAAGGGGGAGCTGGCCTTCGTGTTACAGATTATGATGTAAATATTGATTCAATGAGCTTTGCTGAAGTTACCTTACAGACAAGCCTAAATAAAAACAGTCAATATTCAGTATCTTTATACAAAACAGCCAAAGGTGCTAAAGAAGCAAAAAAAAGTGAACTAGAGGCGTTCGAAGAATTAGGTGGACTATATAGAGTAGTAGATAATTACAATCGCACAAATAATAAAAGTGAGATTAATTTGCCACTTATTGTTAGCTATTCAGTGAACAGAACCAATATTAAGTCTAATAAAACCTTTGACTTAGAAAAAATCACCTCAGTTAAAATAGGCTCTAAGTATGATGCTTATGAGAATAAATCAATTGATGGCACTGGTAACTTTGATGAATTTTCTGAATGGTTTTTAGCTCTACACAACCTCTCAGGCGAAGATTTAAGCGTTCGCTTACGCAGTGCAAAAAAACGACTTGATGCACTGAAAGCTGTAGGAGCGGATAAAGACACTAGTGAGATTTTTGAATTATACACTACCGCTAAAGAAGAGTATGAACATCTCCAAAACGATTATGACAGTCGTAAATCTCACATAAAGAACCTTCACTTTGTAAAAAGCGCAATACTTTCAACAGTACCTGGCTTTACAGACATTTTTATTGAAAAAAACCCTGACTCAGGGAGGGCAGAGCTAAAAGTAACTGTAGACGGGAGGAATATTAATATATTTCAAACTTCACAAGGGCAGCATGTCTTTATATCTATGATTGCAGATATCGCAAGGAAATTAGTTGCGTTAAATCCTAATATGGAGAACCCTTTACATGGCCAAGGAATAATACTGATCGATGAGATTGAACTTCACTTACACCCTAAGTGGCAACAAAATATAGTCAATGTATTAGTAACCACATTCCCAAACATTCAATTTATAGTTACAACTCATAGCCCACAAGTCCTATCGACTGTCGATAAATCTTCTATTAGGCACTTTATTACAGATGAGAATGGTAATGTCCATTGCCCACCACCTAGGTTTCAAACGAAAGGGGTTAGAAGTGCTGATATCCTCGCTGAAATAATGGGGACAAATTCAATTCCAGATGTAGAGGAAGCTCGTAAAGTTGATAAGTTTTCAGGATTCTTATTAGATAATCAGAAAGATAAAGCAACGGAACTACTTAAAGAGCTTGAACAACATTTTGGTTCCGACCACCCTGTCATTCGAGATTGCCAGAGCAAATTAGACGTATTCGAAATGAAGGAAAGGATTAACCTTAAGAGAAAAGAGGGTTAATAAGTGAAGAAGTTAGATCGCAATCTGGCAGAAAAGCCCATATTTCTCAATAATATATCTCACACCACACACACTTGGAAGAATATGACCAAATCTAGGAAGAAAAGTGTGTGGAAAGAGCTAGGGAAATTCCAAAATAAGCTCTGCGTTTATTGTGAATCCGAAGCAGAAAATGGAACTCATACAGGCCATATCGAGCATTTTTTCGACAAAAGCACTCATGTTCATCTAACTTTTGATTGGAGCAACTTATTCGGATGTTGCGCTTCAAGACTTCATTGTGGTCATTACAAAGATCAAGATCTCCCTGGAGGAGTTAGGCGAACCTATAACACAAGCTTATTAATTAAGCCTGACACTGAAGACCCAGAAGATTACTTACAGTTCTTACCGAGTGGTAAAATTGAGAGCAAAAATGGCTTAGATGCTCTCTCTGAACAAAAAGCGAGTGAAACAATTAAGGCGTTAAACCTTGACGACCCATCATTGGAACGCTCACGAGAGCAGCAGATAACTCGATTTCAATCAAAAGTAACCACAGCTCTAAGCTTCATCGACACTGGAGATGAAGAAACTATAGCTTTAGCCATGATTGAATACAGAAATATAGAACAAGAAGCCAAGTCCGCCTCACATAGAACAGCAATAAAACAAGCCGTGATCTGGATATAGTCAATCAATTCAGTGAGTTGATTAAAGGTATCAACTCACTATTCTATTAGACTAAAGAAAGACTAGCTCTATATGGTTGATCTCCAATCTGTGTGTTTTGGCTAACTAAAGATAAGCTAAAGAATGGATTATTGAATGTTAAATTCGAAATTTCATCTAATGGGAGAAATAGCTCATTACAAATATCTACACGACGATAACCTTTGTCTTTTAAAGATATAAATACTTTTTCAAGTAAAAGAGATTTCTCACGTTGCTCTAAACCTTCAGGCTCACATGAGCGATACCCCTCTTTAGTTGCACTAATTGTAAGCTGTCGATATTGCCATTCAGTTAAACAACTCAGATCGTAAAGGCGCCTAATCATAGCCATCGCAGATACATTCCAATTTTTCTTAAGAGCAAGGATATCTTTAAGCGCAGCGTTAGCATTAGGACGTACTTTTGCTAGAACACTACCCCTTGGCATCAGAAAAGCAGAAGCAAATCGGTCAGCCTCTAACTCAGCCTCTCTACCCTTATTTTGACAACCATGCTTATGTAAAATAAGGTGAGCAAGCTCATGCGCAGCATCAAAACGGCTCCTTTCTGGAGTTTTAAACTGATTTAAAACAACAAAGGGCCTATCCCCCTTCCAAAAAGAAAACGCATCCACCTCTTTACAGTCTTCTGACAATGAAAAAACTCTAACTCCCTTTGACTCCAGCAAGTGAATCATATTTTTAACTGAAAGCTCACCTAACGCCCATACATTGCGAAGCTCCATTGCTGCAACTTCAGGGTCATTACGATTATCATGAGAGTAGTCTGGCAATTGAACCTTAGGCAAATTTTTAAACTTACTATCAATCCACTCTGATAACTCTAAGGCATTTACACTAGCAGCTTCCGTAGCTAGCTTTAGCCGACTAGACAACTTAGTTACTGCCCTGAAGCTAATTGATTCAGGGTCAATTGTTTCTGAAATGGCTTTATAGAAGAACTCAACTGGATACCCTAAGGCTATAGCGAACTTCTGTATCATTTCGTCTTGGAGCTCGAATTGAGGCTGACTACTTTCATAGATAGAAACTGTTTTCGAGCTAATACCTATCAAATCAGCAAATGCTTTTTTTGTTAGCTTCCGACGTTCTCGGGCTTGTTTTAATCTAGTGGGGATATACATTTTTAGTTCATTGAAATATCTAAATCGATATCATCAGAGAAGCCATCAGTAGCACTCTCATCAGTATCAATAATGAGGCCAGAATTGAAGTCGGACATATCTATCATGAAACGTTTACTAAATCCATTAACGAAACCTTTTTGAGAACAAAAAACCGGTTTCGATAGCTCCGCTTTGATATCCAACCCCTCCGATTTTTTCTCAGCATTAAGCAATAAAAACCACACATCAAATGGGCAATTATTCAGAGAGTAGTCTGGAAGGTCTTCAGGAAACATATCTATCTGGCTAATATCAGATGTTATCAGCCCAAAGAACTCTTGAGACCTTGGCCCTTTAGCTCTCATTGTTGAAGGGTATCCGCTAGATATACCAGCTTGCTCATCACCTCTACAAATGTGAATCGCAAACTTATTATCACTATTTGCCGTCAATTCGATGTTATGTGGAGCTTCCTTCTTAAATCCAAGAGATTTCAAGCTCTGACGCAATGCAAGTGTTGCTTTAGCAGTTATTGTATAACCTCTGTATCCCGCAGGCTCATCTGATGTCGTACTATTAAATGCAATGACAGCCTCACTTACCGCGTGCTTAATATGGTCTATCGAAACTCCCTTTTCCTGAAGAAAAGAATCAAGGGCACCCATGTCACTACTAATAATTTGATTGTCTATGTTCTGCATTCTAAGTCCCGACTTTTATTCACTTCCTTTATTTTAACCTCAAATGAGGTTAAAATAAAGGAAGTGGATGTGATTTTCTAAAAAATATCATTGCATAAAATAAATTGGTGACAGGAGTGGTGACAAAAAACCAAAAATCACAAAAACAAACTATTTAAAACAATAGTTTAAATCAAAATTACGCATTCAGATTCAGAATATTGAATAACAGTTTGTCAGTAACACGCTGTGAATAGCCATTAGCTGAATCAGTGTTGATTAACTAACAGTGTTGATTAGATCAAGATAAGCTCCTAGTTTTAGGGGCTTTTTTTATGGATACAATAATGACAATCAGGATGAGTAAGTTGAGCAGGTTGTTACGCAGGAGATGTACTTAGCACAAAAAATAGATACAGCGATAGATAGAACTGATCAGGTGTACAAAAGGATTTTTAATATTTAGAGGAGGTGTTGCAAGTGGAGGAGAATGTTACGGTAAAACTGAGGGGAAACTGGTTTGAGAGAGAAAGTGACGCAAGTTGCTATTGCAACCTGCGCCGACTTAAAATCTTATAGAGCTACAACGTTTGCAGCTTGAAGACCTTTTTGGCCTTGCTCTACTTCGAAAGACACTTGTTGGCCTTCTTTAAGAGTCTTGAAACCTTCAGAAGCGATTGCACGGAAGTGTACGAATACGTCAGCGCCGCCGTTGTCTTGAGTTAGGAAACCGAAGCCTTTCTCTTCGTTAAACCATTTTACTACGCCGTTTGTTTTGTTAGACATGATGTGTCCCTTATATAAAAATAAAAAATTAATCGCCAAAAGTGCGATGCGCTGAAAGCTTGAATTATTTAATGTATCTATGAAGCCAAGGGAAACACTGAGAATAACAATGAAGCAATACTAAGGGTTTTACTTTACAACTGGATGTTTCATTTAATAACCCTGAAAACAGAGCAAGCACATTCTTGGTGATCCTGACCAGGTTGTAAAGCGTTATTTGAATAAAATGACTATTTTTTGTTCAATTAACTTCTATTCAGCCCCACAACATCACTGAACTTCATTTACAAAGCTATGATCTGAAGAAATTTACTCTTCCGCGGTTTGGTTCGGGCAACACACACGGCCAGTAATAATGTCCTACTAGAATCAAGAGTACGACAAAAGCAAAAACACGCGCCGTGGTAGCACTCTCCACGTAACTAAACTACCTGTATCTTCACACCTAGTTCTCGTAAAGCATCAAGCACCTTAGGGTCAGCGCCGTCATCTGTAATCAATGTGTCAATCTGAGAAGCGGTAGCGAGTAACTTTCCACCATGCTTACCTACTTTGCTGCTATCTATCAGAGCCACAATACGATCACCATACTCCAGCAGCTTTTTCTCTGCCATATAGACCAATAGATCAGAGGTATGCACACCAGCTGTCGTAACACCCGTACCCGTAAAGAAGACAAAACGACTTTTATGGTCATCTGCTGCTTCTTCATCTGGAGAAATAGTGATCTGACGTTCGGGTAGATATTGGCCACCAAGTATGATGATACTTTGATGATCTTGACTAATCAGCTGATAAGCCAATGGCATAAAATTCGTCACAACTTGCACATCACGATGCGCTAAATGCTCTCCCATCAAAAAAGTCGTATTGCTACCACTCACAATAATACTGTCGTGTTCTTCACACATATCTGCCGCAGCTTTAGCAATTCTCTTTTTCGCTACATAGCTTTCTATATCTGTTTCGCAGGGGATAAAGCTGCTTGGTGCATGAGTTGCGGCTAGGGACGAGTCAAAATTGATTACCTCTGCCCCATTACGGATTTTTTTCAGCCTCCCTTCTTCCGCCAACTTTGTAATGTCCCGACGAGCTGTAGATAAAGAGATATCTAACATCTTCACATAGTCATTTGTCGTTATAAACGTATGACTCGTTAGATGATCTAACAAGCTTCTATGACGCTGAGCTTCATTCATTGTTCATACCATTAAGTTCTTTTGAATTATTTTGACGCATTATGAACTTTTGAGCAATTAGATTCTCAAAATGAACTCTTTTGAATTAATTTGACTCAAAATATGTGATAAAAACCATTATTTGTTCATAACAAATCAAAAATGACTTTAAGTGACCGCATTTGACCACTTATAGTCAATTTGCGTCATGAGAAGTCACTGGAGAGTAAAATGAAATACCAAGCAGTAATGATTGATTTAGATGGAACACTGTTAAGTGATGCTGAGCAGATCTGCGTGACTAACAAACAAGCGATTTGTCTTGCAGTTAATAATGGATATCAGGTGAGCTTGGCGAGTGGTAGACCGCACCAGCTGATGATGCCATATGTTGACCAGCTTCAATTATCGCTACCAATCATCTGCTGCAATGGTGCCTATATTTATGACCCTAAAACACAACGTGTTCAACATCAGCACACAATTAGTCATGAATCACTAACGGGTCTGTTGAGCTTACTGAATGATGGACATTTCGCCTTCACCATCTATTCAAGTAAAGGCATCTTTGCTCAAAAAGAATCAACTCATACAAAGGGTTTAGAAAAAAAGGCTGAGGTTATTAATGCCGCAATGGAGCTGCAGATTATCCCAACGCTGACCGAACTCATCGCTCGCAGTGGCGATGTATACAAAGTATTAGTGTCTAGCCAAGACAAAGAATCTCTAAACCAGTTACGAGATTCCTTAAAAACGCACTTCCAAGCTGACTTATCAACACCGAATAAATTGGACATTACGTCTAAAGCAGCCACCAAAGGCCACGCTCTTCAGCAGTGGCTAAATGACCAAAGAATTTCATCTCATAACACCATTGCTTTTGGGGATGGGGACAACGATGCCTCTATGTTCCGACTTGTCGGAGAACCTGTCGCAATGGCTAATGCCAGCCCTGCTTTAAAAGGCATGGCTAATCTAATTGTTACCAATAACAACGGCTGTGGAATTGGCCAGTACCTTCGCTTGATAGTGCAAGAAGGCCAACACACATGCCAAAACACTTTTAGTTACTAAGGATAAATCATGAAAAAAGTAAAAATTGCCGCAGGATTAGCACACGTAGATTACGGCCACATTGCAGACGTAGTGAAAGAAGTATCTGATGCTGGTGCCGATTACATCCACTGTGATGCAGCAGATATGCATGACCTGAAAAACCTGCAATTGATGGGGGGGCATCAAATTGTTGAAGGCATTCGTCCTTACACTGAAAAGCCAATTGAAGTTCACGCTTACTTCAAAGATTGCGACAAATTATTTATCGATAAAATCGCTGCTGCTGGTGCAGACATGCTGATTCTACCAGCTGAGCATTTTATCGGTGCTCCTCTGTGTTACATCATTAAGTACTGTCAAAACCACGGAATGAAATTTGGTTTAACCGTTGGTGCATTAACGCCAGTGTCATTTGTTAAAGAATCTATCTACTACCTAGACCGTTTACACATTGTTATTCACGGCATTACTGATGGCGATGATGAATGGTTATGGCGCAAATCTGCGATTGCAATGATCCGCGAAGCACGTGAACTCCTCAACGAACGCAACCCTAACTGTGAGCTATGTGTTGATGGCGGTATCCGTAACCACAACATCGAAGAACTGCTTAATGAAGATATTGACGTGATGGTTGCATCGACAAATATCTTTGGCCACAAAGACGGCATCACAGCAGGCGTTCGTGACTTCCGCGCAGCAATCGACCAACTGGAAGATAAAGCAGCGGCAAACACAAAAGAAGTCGAAACCGTTTAAGTAATTGCCTAGCGCAGCTTCTATCGAATCGATGCGCCACAGCAATCTAGAAATAACGGTGCTAAACCTACCCCCCTCTATGCTCGGGTTTGGCACCACTACCAAGGATTAAACCATGACACAGTTTCAACACTATCAACCGACCAAGCTAACCTTTGGTGCGGGTGAGATTCAGAAAATAGGTCAGCTTATCGCTCAATATGGCACACGTTGCCTAGTCGTATCCGAACCTATTTTTGATGCAGTAAAGCCAGCCTATGACCGCATTTTTACTTTGCTTTCAGAGCAAGGAATTGAAGTGACTCATTTTGATGGTGTCGTACCGAATCCGCCTACAACCGTCGTTGAACTTGGCCGCCAAGTGGCCATCGGAAATAACTGTGATGTGGTTTTGGCCATTGGTGGTGGTTCATCGATTGATACAGCAAAAATCATTTCGGCAACGATCAATGCAGAGTCTCTAGATTGGGCTCATTGGTTTGCCACTTATGATTCACCGTTTGGGGACGTCAACCCACTACCCGCGAAAGTCGTACCTTTGATCGCTGTACCTACAACATCGGGAACAGGCTCTCAAGTGACGCAAGCGGCAGTGATTACCGACCTTGAGCAACATGCAAAGCTAACACTGTTTCACCCTGAATTTTTCCCTTGTGAAGCGTTAATCGATCCAGAGCTCATGCTGACACTGCCTCCACGTATGACAGCTATGACCGGATTTGATGCTTTTTCACATGCGTTTGAATCATTTACGGGTACTCGACCATCTCCATTTGTTGATGGTATGGCGTTAGAAGCAATGAAGCTTGTCATTGATCACCTACCGAGTGTTGTCGACAACGGCGCAGATTTACATGGCCGCTGCCAACTCGCGAAAGCAGACACACTTGGCGGGATCTCGCTAGCTAATGGCGGTGCGGGGGCACCACACCCTTTAGGCGAAATCTTAGGTAGTAGCAAAACAAACCTACCACATGGATTAACACTCGCAGTGGTTTATCCAGCTTATGTACAACTTCAATGGCGCAAGCAACCAGAGAGATTTGCTCAAGTGGCTGAGTTATTTGGTGCTGTGGGAAGTACCGAAGAAAAAGCTCAATCATTAGCGGCTGCTCTTGTGAAATTCCTTGAACGTATCTGTCTTGAATCGAACTTAACTCAAGTAGGTGTCACCAAAGAAGATGTTCAAAAGTTGGAGCCGGCTTTTTGCTTTGATCTACCACTAACCAGTGGTGAAGAAATGAAAAAAGTATTGCAGGCCAGTTTGGTTGAATAAGCGACAGTCACAAATTCACGTTTGTCATAATTAAAGAAAATGGAGATTGAAACATGGAGTGCAAGAACAACACTTTAGGTCATACAGCTTTGAAATTGGAAAGAGAGGAATTCATTGCCAGTAACCTGAAAGCGTTGGTCTTTGACTTCGATGGCCTTCTCGTCGATACCGAAACCTGTATGTTCAAAGCCTGGGAAGCTTTGTTAAAACCATACGGCGTTGAAGTTTCGCCACTCCAGGTTGCTGGCCTAGTTGGGAGCTCAGCGCCAGCAACCTACCTTTATCAACTATTCAACAAAGCGTCGAATCAAAAGCTGTCCGATTCACAAATTCGCGATCGAGTGATCGCTCATGCCTACCAATTAATTGCTTCAATAACAGAACGAGAAGGTGTCCGTCAGTATCTAGACTTTGCTAAATCACACTCATTGAGCATTGCACTGGCCACCAGCTCAGAGGCTGAACATTACATGCCAATTCTGAATCGTTTGAACCTTACACCCTATTTTGACTGTTTTATCGGAGCAGAAGACATTGCCTCAGATAGACGGAAACCACATCCCGATGTGTATTTAGCGGCATTAGAACAACTCGGTGTATCTGCCCATCAAGCCATCGCTTTCGAAGATTCCCCTCCTGGAATTATGGCGGCTCGATCGGCAGGAATACCAACAGTTGCAGTAACCAATTTGCTCACTCGTCACCTCGATGTCTCGCTAGCCAACGTGGTGCTGAGTTCGATGAATGATCAAACGCTACTGCAATTGATAAACCAACTTACCGAGAATGAACGATGAATAAATTAGAACAACTGAAAAAGCACACCACTGTCGTTGCCGACACAGGTGATATTGATGCTATTGCTGCATTTCAACCTGAAGACGCCACAACTAACCCATCTCTAGTACTAAAAGCCGCAGAAATGCCGCAATACGATCACTTAATCGCCGATGCGATCACTTGGGCAAAAGCACAAAGCAACGACAAATCACAACAGTTGATCGACGCTGGAGACAAACTGGCGGTCAACATTGGATTAGAAATTCTAAAAACGGTACCGGGGCGCATCTCAACAGAAGTCGACGCTCGTATGTCATTCGACAGAGTCGCAAGCTTGGCAAAAGCTCGAAAGCTTATCGGCATGTATAACGAAGCTGGCATCAGTAACGACCGAATCCTAATTAAGTTAGCGTCAACTTGGGAAGGCATTCGAGCAGCTCAAGAGCTAGAGAAAGAAGGCATTAATTGCAACCTAACGCTGCTGTTCAACTTTGCACAAGCCAAAGCCTGTGCAGAAGCCGGTGTATTCTTAATCTCACCTTTTGTCGGTCGTATCCTAGATTGGTACAAAACCAATACCGATAAAAAAGAGTACCTTCCTCATGAAGATCCTGGTGTCGTTTCAGTCTCTGAAATTTACAACTACTACAAAGATCATGGCTACAACACGGTTGTGATGGGCGCGAGCTTCCGTAATGCCGATGAAGTCCTAGCATTAGCGGGCTGTGACCGTTTGACCATAGGTCCTGCAATTTTAGACCAACTTGCAGCACAAGAAGGCTCTGTTGAGCGCCTACTCTTTGCCGACCGTGACACCATCAAAGAGACACCAACAGCTATGACTGAAGCACAGTTCCGCTGGGAGATGAACCAAGACCCGATGGCAACAGAAAAGCTCGCCGAAGGCATCCGTAACTTTGCCGTCGATCAAGGCAAGTTAGAAACCATGATCGAAGCACGCCTGTAGGAGAAGCAGAATGATTACACGAACTAAATTAGCTGACGCTATTCGCGTTCTAAGCATGGACGCTGTACAAAAAGCAGGATCGGGCCACCCCGGAGCACCGATGGGCATGGCCGATATCGCTGAAGTTCTATGGCGTGATTTTCTAAAACACAACCCGAGCAACCCTAACTGGGCCGACCGCGACCGTTTTATCTTGTCGAATGGCCATGGCTCAATGCTTATCTATAGCTTGTTACACCTATCTGGTTACGAGCTATCAATGGATGACATCAAATCTTTCCGTCAATTACACAGTAAAACCGCAGGTCACCCTGAATACGGTTACGCTCCAGGTATTGAAACCACTACCGGCCCATTAGGACAAGGCATCACCAACGGTGTCGGCATGGCTTTGGCTGAAAAGGTGCTGGGTGAACAGTTCAACCGTGAAGACCACGATATTGTTGATCACCACACCTACGTGTTCATGGGTGACGGCTGCATGATGGAAGGTATTTCTCATGAAGCATGTTCACTTGCCGGTACGCTTGGACTAGGGAAACTGGTCGCTTTTTGGGATGACAATGGCATTTCGATTGATGGCGAAGTCGACGGCTGGTTCTCTGATGACACACCAAAACGTTTTGAAGCCTACGGTTGGCATGTTATTGCTGATGTTGATGGTCATAACGCTGATGATATTCACAAAGCAATTACTGAAGCTAAAGCCGTAACAGATAAACCAACCTTAATTTGCTGCAAAACCGTGATTGGTTTTGGCTCACCAAACAAGTCAGCCAGTCATGACTGTCATGGTGCTCCGTTAGGTGCTGATGAAGTCGCATTGGTTCGACTCAACCTCGGCTGGGACCATCCTGAATTTGAAATTCCTCAAGATGTATACCAAGCATGGGATGGGAAAGAGAAAGGACAAAGCAATGAAGATGATTGGCAAACACGTTTCAATGCTTATCAAGAGGCGCACCCAGAATTAGCCGCTGAGTTTTTGCGTCGTAGCCAGAACCTATTACCTGAAAATTGGGATCAGCACACTCAAGACCTAATCCAGACTTTGCAAGCGAATCCACAAACCATCGCGACTCGCAAAGCATCACAAAATACTATTGAAGCATTCGGACCATTACTGCCAGAGTTTTGGGGAGGTTCTGCCGATTTAACCCCTTCAAACTTAACTAACTGGTCAGGCTCAAAAGCAATTACCGCTCAAGATGCGTCAGGAAACTACTTGAGTTACGGCGTTCGTGAATTTGCGATGTCTGCAATGATGAATGGCGTGGCGTTGCATGGAGGCTTTATCCCATACGGCGGTACGTTCTTGATGTTCATGGAGTACGCTCGTAACGCGCTTCGTATGGCAGCACTAATGAAGCAACGCAGTATCTTCGTTTATACCCATGACTCTATCGGTTTGGGGGAAGATGGTCCGACACACCAACCGGTTGAACAAATCGCATCGCTTCGACTTACCCCAAACATGAGCACTTGGCGTCCTTGCGACCAAGTAGAAACCGCGGTGGCTTGGAAGTCTGCTATCGAACGTTTTGATGGTCCAACGTCATTGATTTTCTCTCGCCAGAATCTTGTTCAATTCGAGCGTGATCAAGACACGCTTTCCAATGTAGCGAAAGGTGGATACATCCTTTCTGACTGTGAAGGCGAACCACAACTTATTTTGATTGCAACCGGCTCTGAAGTGGCACTTGCCATGGAAGCAAAAGCACAACTCAGCCATATTCGCTGCCGCGTAGTTTCAATGCCGGCCACCGATATTTTTGACGCACAAAGCGCGGAATACAAGGAACAGGTTTTACCAAGCCATGTGACAGCACGAGTTGCCATAGAGGCTGGTATCCGTGACTACTGGTTCAAGTATGTCGGGCTACACGGCGACATTGTGGGAATGACAAGCTTTGGTGAATCAGCACCAGCAGAACAACTCTTCGAAATGTTTGGATTTACGGTTGAAAACATCGTTGAAAAATCCCTAGCGGTTCTGGAGAAGTAATATGAGCATGGCACAACGCTTTATTGAAAACCAAAGCCAAGACTGCCTGCGAACTAAGGCTGCAAAAGTAGCCTTAGAGCAAGTCCTAAAAACGCTAACACCTTCTAGCGTGATTGGTATCGGCACAGGTGCAACAGTTGAAGTATTCATTCAACTATTGAAAGAAAGTGGCGCTGAGTTTGCTCACTGCGTATCCAGTTCGGTTCGCTCAAGTCGAGCTTTATCCTCTGCAGGGCTGAATGAGATATCCATATCTGAATGTGGCCGTGTTGATTTCTACATTGATGGCATTGATGAAGGTCTTACAACCGGCATGACCGTGAAAGGTGGTGGTGCAGCACTGGCTCGTGAAAAAGTACTCGCGACGCTTGCGCTAAGCTTCATCACCATCGCAGATAGCGGTCGATTGGTCACTCAACTCGGAAAGTTTCCACTCCCTGTAGAGGTTTTACCTGCCGCACAAACCGCTGTGTTTAATGCCTTACAAAGCCTTGGTGGACACCCGACGTTGCGCCAAGACTGCACCACTGATAACGGCAATATCATTCTCGATGTTGCTCATTTGGACATCGCTGAACCAAAACGATTAGAACTCCAAATTAACGCTATTCCTGGCGTCGTCGAGAACGGTATTTTCGCGCAAAGATCGACTGATTTCATGGCTTTTTCGAATGCAGAAGGTACGTATTTATTATCAAAGCAACACGTTCAATAGCTGGGATTTATAATCAAAATGAGACCTCGCTTGCAAGTCTATTTACAAGCATGTCAGTAAGGATAATTTAGGAATAAAACATGACGGAAAGCAATTTTTCAGCTCAAACACTGCGCTATTTTGATTCAAATATTGAAACGTTTACGCGTGATCTATCTGAGCTAATTGCTATTCCGTCTGTACGAGATATCAGCAGCTGTTCACCCAATGCTCCTTTTGGTTTACCGATTAGAAACGCATTCGACTTTCTCATTAACTGGGCGAAACGAGAAGGGTTTGAAGTCCGTGATCATGATGGTTATGCCTTGGACATCAGCTTTGGCGAAGGCTTACAAGAAATCGGCATATTGCATCATGTAGATGTGGTAGAAGCAGGTAATTTGGACTCATGGTTAACCCCTGCATTTGAGATGCACCAACAAGGTGATGACTTATTGGGGCGAGGCGTTACCGACAACAAAGGCCCGTTAATGGCCAGTCTGTATATTCTCAAGATGTTTAAAGCGCTTGATGTAACACTCGACAAAAAAATAAGAGTGATCATCGGCGGCGCAGAAGAGACAACTTGGGAATGTGTAGAGCATTATTTTAATCATAACCCTCAACCGGATTATGGTTTCTCTCCAGATGGCGACTTCCCAATCGTTAATGGAGAAAAAGGCATCCTATATGCGTCATTGCAACGAGAATTCCCAACTCACAATGGCCTAGGAACTTGTCAGATCGTAAGCATTGAAAGTGAGCGTGACAGAACATCCACCTGCTATCAATTATCGATTTATCTGACAGGAGAAAAAGCGGCTGAAGTAGCAGCAACATTTGAAACTTCAGCAACGGTCACTCTTGCCAATGTGGCACAAAGTGACAACCACCAACAAAAGGAGTTGTACTGCGTTGAGTTGTCAACGCCGTGGGAGAAATCTCGCAACCCGCATAAGGTCGATAACTGTATGGATCAGTTTGTTCGTCACATGCGACATGTTGAAGGGTTAGACACTAACTCTCGAAATTTAATTGATTTACTAGACGCGTGTTTTAGTGATTCCAATGATGCTTCGAAATTAGGGCTAGCACACCAAGATAATGAAATGGGGTCGACTACATGCTGTGTCTCCTCCATCAATTTGAGTCAACATGGCTACAACTTGGATTTTGATTTTCGGTTTCCTAAAGGACTGACTATCGATCAAGCTCGTACCCAACTCCAGTATGTATCCCAACAATACGGAGTGAGATTGATTGAACACCAGTACTTACCTCTATCTTACCTCTCACCCGAAAGTGAACTTATCCAAGCAATGGGAAAAGCTTATTCCGAAGTTACCAAAATGGACGCTCAATGCTTTAGCAAAGGTGCAGCTTCTTACGCGCGCGCGCTAAACAATGGTGTGGCATTCGGACCTACTTTTCCTGGTGATGTGACTCGTGTCCATGAGCCTAATGAAAGGCTCAGCCTCGAGTCATTAAAAAGAGCAATAACAATATACGTGAAAGTTCTCATATCACTTTAGGAGTAAATTATGAGAGATAAGGTTCAAGCACTTGCTGGAGGTATGATGGTATCCATCATCGTACTGGTTATCGCAGGTATATTTATTGGTGTGGGCGCTGGTGTTGTAAACCAAATGTCTGCTACCGACTCTGTTATTTGGGCATTCTTTAAGCTGATGTTAGATCTTGGCTTGATGGTCATGCGCAATCTACCGCCTTTCTTTGCGATTGGTCTAGCGTTCGCGCTGGCGAAATCTGAAAAAGGTTGGGCAGCCTTCACTGGCTTTACCATGTTCATGTGTTTCAACGTCGCTATCGGATCGATCGCTGCATTTCACGGATGGACTCAAGAAACTACAAGCGTTGCGTCATTAATGAATGATGCTGGCTACGACAAAGTAGCAGCGCAAAACTTCAATTCTTTATGGGGTGAGTCTTTAGGTATCTTCGCTTACAACATGGGGATCTTTAGCGGTATTCTTGTTGGGTGTATTACGGCTTGGATCCACAACCGCTACTACAAATTCGAAATGCCTGCACTCTTGAGCTTCTTCTCAGGCCCTCGTGCCGTAGTGATTTTTGCTTACTTCGCTATCATGCCTATCGCGCTGTTTGTTTACTACGCTTGGCCACCGATCGCTGGGGCACTGCAGTCCATCACTACTTTGATTACTAGCTCAGGTATTTTTGGCTCTTTCCTATTTGGCGTATTTGACAAAGGCTTATTGCCATTTGGCTTACATCACCTTATCGCCTTCCCTATTGAATACACTCGTGTTGGTGGCGTAATGGAGATTGATGGTGTTGTTTACGAAGGTGTTCGTAACATCATGAATGGCCAAATGAGTTCACCAGAGGCAACGAGCTACATTACACATAACTTTACCAGCGGTCGTATTCCAATCCAAATTGGTGGCCTAACGGGTGCTGCTTATGCAATGTACGTAACAGCAAAAACAGCCAATCGTAAGAAGGTAGCCGCTATCATGGTGCCTGCGGTATTTACGGCTGCTGTTATCGGTATTACCGAGCCACTAGAATATACCTTCCTATTCGTCCAACCATTCCTATTCTTTGCAGTGCATGTACCGCTAAATGGTCTTGCTTATGTGATCACCGAAATGATGGGTGTTTCAATTCACGGTAATCAGCTGCTATTTATGGTGCCTAACCTACTACAACCTGAAAAGGTTCATGCTTGGGCTCTATTGTGGATTATCCCACTATACTTCGCGATTTACTTCTACACATTCAAGTTCTTCATCCTGAAGTTTGATTCAAAAACTCCAGGTCGCGAAGAAGATGGTGATATCGCCCTGTATTCAAAAGAAGACTTTAAAAAGAAAAAGGAGCAGACCTCAAAAGGACTGCCTGTTGAAATCATTAAGGCACTGGGTGGAGCTGACAACATTGAGAACGTGACAAACTGTGCAACTCGACTGCGTGTTTCGCTGCATGACGAATCACTAACGGCAAGCGATAAAGTTTGGAAACAACAGCTCAACGCAATTGGTGTCGACTCTTAGCTAAGCGCAACTTCCGTAACCCTACTGTTACGAATCTATAGAAACCAATAACTGACAATTCCTCCTGTGACTACAAGTCACAGGAAGGGATTCGTGCACCTGAAATATGGGAAATATAAAAATGAAAGCAATGACAAAACATGCAGTTACTTTACTTGCTCTTTGTGTTTCTGGCGTCCTACACGCAAACGAAAATACAACATCAAGCTGGTCTGAGCGCAACCCTATCGTCTTCTGGGGAGATAGAGCCAATGAGGACTGGAGCTATGTCGATGGTCTAGACGAAAGTCAAAAAAGCTTTTCAGAAAAACTCAAACGCTTGGATATTGATGACAGTGGTGACTGGAAAGTCTCATTTAGCGGTAATGTAAAAGCCGCAGTCGATAACCGTTGGAATCACATGTACGACGGAGAAAACCGCAAGAAAAATGAACTGCGTACTCGCATGCAATTCTCCACCGATGTGACTTACCAAGACTGGATGCGTGTATTTGGTGAAATTCGAACCAATTACACTAACCTCGATAGTCCGGGTCCAGTAGACGATGCCGGTACTGACTTCCACCAGTTGTTTACCGAATTCAAATTACTCGATGACGGTGAGCAATACCTAAGTACCCGCCTTGGTCGCCAAGAAATATACTTAAATGAATGGCAAATGATGAACCGTGAACCAACGCCAGTTCAATCAAGTTGGAATGCAGCCAGCGCAAAATACAGCGTAGCAGGCATCAATTTTGACGCATACTACGGCGAGGAAGTATTCCCTCTCTACAAAGATGGCAGCTTCGGTGGTAACTGGGATGATAAAACCAATGGCAAAAAATCGACCGGCTTATTCGCTAATTGGAGAACTGACTTCGGGGCAATGCAAGCCTACATAATGAGTAATAAACTCACCAATGAAAGCTTTGTTAATGCACCAGATGGTGACGTCGACATTCAAGTTTTAGGCTTACATGCCCATGACTTTGTGAGTGAAGGGTTTGGTTACATGCTCGACGGTGTTTACCAATTTGGTGATCATGCAGGTAAAGATATCTCAGCCTACATGGCTTATGCCGATTTGAACTACAACTGGAAAGCAGACTGGAACTATCGCTTAGGTCTGAACCTACATTACGCATCAGGTTCAGATAAAGACAGCGACAAAGTGAACACGTTTAACCCTTTGTGGACAGGTGACCCACTGGGTTTCGCGCATGATGGCGCTTACGGTAACGCAATGCAGGTCGGTTCTTACACTGTGATTGAGTATCAGCCGAAACAATCCATCATCGCTGGCTTTATGTCGACATGGCGTGCCAACACAGATGATGCAATCTACACACTCAACCAAGATGTATTATTTGGTGCAGAGTCTGACGAAAAATACGCTTACACCCAGTTCTATCTGCAATTCCATAATTACATCACAGGCAACTTAAAGTCTGAGTTAAATATGTACTACGCATTAGATAGCGACTACACACGTGACGTAGTCGGCAGTAGCAGTGATGACATTTCTCGTGTTGAAATAGCACTGATCTATAACTTCTAACACTGCTTATCAGGTTAGTATGTTACTAAATGAGTTCGCCCAGCAGTGCTGGGCGAATTTTTTAGATCATCATATTTCAGTTAATTGAATTACTCATCCGGCTGCTTGGTTCGAAGATCCACATATGGCCAGTATATGGTGCCCTACTCGAATCAGCAGCGTGGCTGCGGCTAAGATAAACGCAGCAACAGACAACCAAACGATGAGTACTGCATCCAACTCTTTCATGCCCAGAGTAATGTAACGAGCAATCGCCATCATCGCGATGTAAATCGGATATCGAACCGGGATCTTACCGTTCATCACAAACTGCTGAACCATCGCCAACACTTCTAAATAGATAAACATCAGAAGAATATCGGTCAATTGCACTCGACGTTCAGCAAAAACATGCATGAACTCTTCGACCATCGCAAACAAGGTCGCGAGCGTGATCGCCACCAGTAATACCGCTTCCATAATGTGAAATACTTTTAAAAACGGCTTACTAAAAGATTTAGGTAAGTGAGAAGGCATAGTCACTCTTCAAAAAATAATTAATCCAGTCTCTACATTAGCATGCGCTCTAAAGAAGCGACGAATACAAAAATGGCCCCACATTCGCTGCAGAGCCATCGACTTGCTTTTTACTTAGCAACTTTCTAGTGGCTAACTAACCTTACAAGAGAATCAGATAAGTTAAGAACACTACACACAGGCCGTAGATCAATGGGTGCACTTCTTTACGCTTACCTGCAACAACCATTGTGAATGCGTAGCTGATGAAGCCCATCGCCATGCCGTTTGCTGGAGAGAAGCTTAGCACTGTGAACATGATGGTGAAGAAAGCTGCAATGCGTGACTCTTTCTTTTCCCAGTTAATCTGACCAAGACGACCCACCATGTAGATGCCTACCACAACCATCGCAGGCGCGACCATTGCCGCTGAGAAGATAGAGAAGATTGGGTATAGGAATAGAGACACTAGGAATAGGCCAGCCACCATGACTGCCGCTAAACCTGTTTTCGCACCTTGAGAAGAGGCAATACCCGATTCAGAGAAAGCAGTAATCGATGTGGTACCTAGAATTGAACCAATCACAGTACCGCCCGCATCAGCCACTAGCGCCGATTTTGCATTCGGCACTTTACCGTCTTTGTCGATGATACCGGCATCACGGCCAACACCCACAATCGTGCTCAATCCATCGAAGAAATCGACAATCAAGAAGATAAGTACGATGAACAACAAATCGAACATTTTCTCAGGCGTAAAAGCTGAGAAGTCAAAGATAGCGCCAAAGCTGCCTGCCATACTTGGTGGCATTGAAACGAATTGGTCAGGGATTGGGGCGTTTGATGTGCCCATGAATACATCAGCAAGAATGGTCAGTACGATAGCTGAAACAAACGAGATAAACGTGGCCAACTTAATATCACGAACCATACAGCCCAATGCGATGAAGATGCTCACATAAGCGATGATCACTTTTGGATCGGAAATGTCACCTAAACCAACCAGTACGAACGGGTTAGAAACGATGATACCCGCATTCTTAAGGCCTAAGAAGGCAATGAACAAGCCGAGAGACACAGTAATCGCCAGCTTCAAATCTTCAGGAATCGATTCAATCATCGACTTACGGATATTAGTCAATGAGAAGGCAAGATAAAGAATACCCGATAGGAAGATGCCAAATAATGCTTCATTCCAAAGTACCGCCACTGAACCACTTAACAATAAACCTTTGAAGAAGCCATTCATGCTCATGCCAGGTGCTAGCATGACTGGATAGTTACCCCAAATGCCCATGATAAGCGTTGCAATAGCAGCAGAAAGAGCGGTCGCCGTAAAGACTGCACCTTTGTCCATTCCCGGAATGCCACCCAAAATTGCTGGGTTAACTGCCAAGATATAACTCATCGCTAAGAAGGTAATAAAACCTGCGTATAGCTCAGTGCTGATCGTGGTCTTTCTCTCTGAGAGTTTGAACATGGTGTCAAGTGAGCCAGATGTCTTCTGGGCTTTCAGGGTGGAGTCGGTATTCACAACAAAACCTATGTATTAAATTAAGAAATTTGAGATTCAAATGCTGTGAGAATAGAGGGATCTCTACACTAAAAACTGTAGTCACCAAGGTAGGCTCGGTAGTAGAAACATTTGATCCATTTCATCAAACATATACAGCATTTAATCGTTTGCGCGGATTGTAAGGGTTGAGATTAAAACTTCAACAAATTTTGTTCAGATCACATAAAAAACTGAACATGATCAGTCATTACATTTATAGGAAGATCAGACAAAGGATCATTTGAGAATAAATAACGATCAAGCCAGTTGTTCTCAATCATCTAAATATGCTACTCTTCGCCTCCATTTTTCTGACCTAATTTTCACCAGTTGTCTCTATTAGTTTTACTTGTTATCCCTTTTTAGATGCAACCATCGGAACAAAAATTAGAGTCAGTGCTATCTTTTATAGTGTCGGTTTATCGCCCTCACTCAATCCAACCAACAGTGGAAATATACAGATGGGCAAAGGTACTCTTTACATCGTATCTGCACCTAGTGGCGCAGGTAAGTCGAGCTTGATCTCAGCAATGCTAGAAACCAATCCAACCTACGCAATGAAGGTATCTGTTTCACACACCACTCGCGGTATGCGCCCTGGTGAAGAAAATGGTGTTCACTACCACTTCGTAGAGAAGCATCATTTTGAAGACCTTATTAATAAAGGTGAATTCCTAGAGTACGCTGAAGTTTTCGGCAACTACTACGGTACTTCACGCGTTTGGATTGAAGAAAACCTAGACCGCGGTATCGATGTATTCCTAGATATCGACTGGCAAGGTGCTCGTCAAATCCGTGAACAAATGCCTCAAGCGAAGAGTGTCTTCATTCTTCCACCATCAAATGGTGAGCTAGAGCGTCGTTTAAATGTTCGCGGCCAAGACAGCGACGAAGTTATTGCAAAACGCATGAGCGAAGCAAAATCAGAAATTTCTCACTATGCAGAATATGATTATGTGATCGTGAATGATGACTTTGATGCAGCCCTAATGGACTTCAGAGCTATCATTCGTGCGGAGCGCTTAAAAGAAGATAAGCAAGCAGCAAAATACAGCGGCATGCTTACAGCACTACTAGCGGAATAATCTCTGATACCAATCGTAGTAAACAACTGGTCATTCTAGCTTGTGAAAAAGCCTGATAACGTCGTTAGAATTTTTGATTGTAGGGTCACTACTTATCGAAAAATTCTGCCTTGTTCTCAAACTTTTGTTCGGCGCTATCTCTGAACACTTATTTACTGTGATTGGTATAACTGGATTTTCCATTGAGATAAGTATACGGTGAACTAGAAAGTCTCTAGTTAAACTTGTATACTTTCTCGTCATCAAAAATTTATTAGTTAATTACTATTTGGAGTCCTCATGGCACGCGTAACTGTTCAAGACGCTGTTGAAAAAGTTGGCAACCGTTTCGACCTAGTTCTTATTGCGGCTCGCCGCGCACGTCAAATGCAAACTGGCGGCAAAGATTCACTAGTGCCTGAAGAAAACGATAAGCCAACGGTTATCGCTCTTCGCGAAATCGAAGAAGGTCTTATCACTAAAGACGTACTAGATGCTCGTGAGCGTCAAGAGCAACAAGAGCAAGAAGCGGCTGAGCTTGCAGCAGTAAGCAGCATCGCTCACACTCGATAGCTCGCAATCGTTAGATCACAGCCGCAAAAAGCGTCATTCGAACTAATTAACCTTCCGGGCCTTTAATTTGTATCTATTCGATAGCCTCAAAGACGTTGCCCAAGAATACCTAACAGAGCCTCAAGTTGAGGCTCTGCGTCAATCTTATGTGGTAGCGAGAGACGCCCATGAAGGGCAAACCCGTTCAACGGGTGAACCATACATTATCCACCCTGTAGCTGTTTCAAGAATCCTGGCAGAAATGCGTCTGGATATCGAAACTCTGCAAGCAGCCTTACTCCACGATGTAATTGAAGATACTGAAGTTACAAAAGAGGAGCTAGAAGCTCAATTCGGCAATACCGTTGCTGAACTGGTTGATGGTGTATCTAAGCTGGATAAGCTTAAATTTCGTGATCGCAAAGAAGCGCAAGCAGAGAACTTCCGTAAGATGGTTCTCGCGATGGTGCAAGACATCCGCGTTATCTTGATCAAATTAGCTGACCGTACTCACAACATGCGTACGCTTGGGGCACTTCGTCCTGATAAGAAGCGTCGTATTGCTCGTGAAACCCTAGAGATTTATTCTCCGCTAGCTCACCGTCTTGGTATTCATAACATTAAGACAGAACTAGAAGAGCTGGGCTTCGAAGCCCTTTATCCTAACCGTTATCGCGTCCTGAAAAACGTAGTGAAAGCTGCGCGTGGTAACCGTAAGGAGATGATCCAACGTATCCATAGCGAAATCGAAGGCCGCCTTGAAGAAGTCGGTTTGCCTGCTCGCGTACTTGGTCGTGAAAAGAACCTGTTCTCCATCTATAACAAGATGAAAACCAAAGAGCAGCGCTTCCACACCATTATGGACATCTACGCTTTCCGCGTGGTGGTTGATACACCAGATACTTGCTATCGCGTACTTGGTCAGGCCCACAGCCTGTACAAGCCCCGTCCTGGCCGCATGAAAGACTACATTGCAGTACCGAAAGCCAACGGCTACCAATCTCTGCACACGTCAATGATCGGCCCTCACGGGGTGCCAGTTGAGGTCCAGATCCGAACTGAAGATATGGAGCAGATGGCAGATAAAGGTGTCGCGGCGCACTGGTCTTACAAAGGCAATGGCTCACGCAGTAGCAACGGGACAACCGCACAGGTTAAAGCACAACGTTGGATGCAGAGCTTACTTGAGCTGCAACAAAGCGCAGGTAACTCATTCGAATTCATTGAAAATGTTAAATCTGATCTGTTCCCAGATGAGATCTTCGTATTCACGCCGAAAGGTCGCATTGTCGAACTTCCAGCAGGCGCAACAGCAGTCGATTTTGCTTACGCGGTACATACCGACGTCGGCAACATGTGTGTCGGTGCTCGTGTAGACATGAACCCTTACCCACTCAGCAAATCGCTGAAGAATGGCCAAACTATTGAGATCATCAGTGCTCCGGGCGCACGTCCGAACGCAGCATGGCTCAACTATGTAGTGACCTCACGTGCGCGTACGAAGATCCGTCAGGTTCTGAAAACGATGCGTCGTGAAGAGTCGATTACCCTTGGCCGTCGCCTACTGAACCATGCACTTGGTGAACACTCTATTGCCGATGTCGGTCAAGAGAATATCGAACATGTATTGTCTGATCTACGTCTCGATAACATTGAGGACTTGCTAGCATCGATTGGTCTTGGTGAGCTGATGAGTATCGTTATTGCTCGTCGTTTATTGGGCGATGCTGACGAACTGACTGAAGTGGCAAACAACAGCGATACACCTAGGAAGAAATTACCTATCCGTGGTGCTGAAGGCCTATTACTGACGTTCGCCAACTGTTGTCACCCGATTCCAGATGATCACATTATTGCTCATGTATCTCCAGGTCGTGGTCTTGTGGTACACCGAGAAACGTGTCCAAACGTTCGTGGTTACCAGAAAGAACCGGATAAATACATGGCGGTTGAATGGTCTGACGATTACAACCAAGAGTTCACTGCTGAACTCCAGGTCGAATTACAGAACCATCAAGGTGCACTGGCTGAGTTAACTAACGTTATCTCGAAAACAGGCTCGAACATTCACGGTATTTCAACCGAAGAACGTGACGGACGCTTGTACACAGTGACTATCTTGTTGACCACGAAAGATCGTGTTCATTTAGCGAGCATTATGAAGAAGCTACGTGTGATGCCACACGCGCTCAAAGTAAGACGTCGTAAGAACTAACGTTCGAACTTATTAGCAACTTTGCTAAGAATTGAAATCCCCTTAATGCTTTATCGCTTAAGGGGATTTTTTTGTGGCTGCGATTCTAGAGTTCCCCTAGCTTCATGCTATTCATGCCTGTACAAAAATCCAGTAAAATGCTTGAATAGATTATCTCTCTTACGTTTATGAGCCTTGTTATGTCACAGCTTTTATCTGCTATCCCTCTCAACTCTTTATCTGGAGTCGGCGCAAAAGTCGCAGAGAAACTGGAAAAGGTTGGGCTTAACAATGTACAAGACCTACTGTTTCACCTACCACTACGTTATGAAGATCGAACGCGTATCTATCCAATAGTAAAACTGCACGCTGGTCTTTGGGCTGCGGTGCAAGGTAAGGTAATGCACGTCGATACCATTTTTGGTAAACGTAAGATGTTGGCGGTAAAAATCAGTGATGGTAACGGCACCATTACCCTACGCTTTTTCAACTTCACCGCCGGTATGAAGAATAACTTTGCCGAAGGCAAACAAGTCCATGCCTATGGTGAGATCAAGCGCGGTAATATGGGGCTTGAGATCGTCCATCCGGATTACAAATTCTTTGCACCAAGGCAGCAACCAGATGTGGAAGCGAACCTAACTCCGGTGTACCCAACCACTGAAGGACTAAGACAAGTCACGCTGCGTAACCTTACCGATCAAGCTCTAGAGTTAATCGACAAGGCCGCGGTTAATGAGCTTTTACCATCAGGTTTATACGACCACCAAATTACCCTCGCACAAGCACTGCATACCATTCACAAACCGCCTCCAGGGATTGACCTAGAGCTGTTTGATGAAGGCAAGCACCCCGCGCAACTGCGTCTAATTATGGAAGAGCTACTGGCTCAAAACCTGTCGATGTTGTCTGTTCGCAGTAAAGGGCAGCAAGACAAGGCAATGCCTTTTCCTCCGGTGAACACCCTCAAAGATAAGCTGTTAGCTCAGCTGCCGTTCTCGCCAACCAACGCACAAGCACGAGTAACCAAAGAGATCGAAGCTGACTTGGAAAAGCCGCACCCTATGATGCGTTTAGTACAGGGTGATGTGGGCTCAGGTAAAACCTTAGTCGCGGCACTCGCGGCTGTTCGTGCACTCCAACACGGTCAGCAAGTAGCACTGATGGCACCAACTGAACTACTCGCAGAACAACACGCGATTAACTTTGCCAACTGGTTTGAGGCAATGGGTATTCAAGTTGGATGGCTAGCAGGTAAGCTCAAAGGCAAAGCTCGTGAAACTGAGCTAACACGTATTGCCAGCGGCGAAGCGCAAATGGTGGTCGGTACTCATGCGCTATTTCAAGAGCATGTCGAATTCAAAAACCTTGGCTTAGTGATCATTGATGAGCAACACCGATTTGGTGTCCACCAGCGACTAGAGCTGCGTGAAAAAGGCGCGAAGCAAGGTTATTACCCTCATCAGTTGGTGATGACTGCTACGCCAATTCCACGAACACTTGCGATGACGGCCTATGCCGACCTTGAAACCTCGATTATTGATGAGTTACCACCGGGGCGAACCCCAATTCAAACCGTCGCGATTCCTGATACCAAGCGCGATGACATTGTTGAACGTGTGAAAAATGCGTGTCTCAATGAAGGCAAACAAGCTTACTGGGTGTGTACGTTGATCGATGAATCGGAAGTACTGGAAGCTCAAGCTGCAGCGGATACGGCAGAAGAGCTGCAACGCAAACTGCCCGACGTAAAAATTGGTTTGGTTCATGGCCGAATGAAACCCGCAGAGAAACAAGCGGTGATGCAGGAATTCAAAGAGAACAAACTGCACCTGTTAGTTGCTACAACCGTGATTGAAGTAGGTGTGGATGTACCGAATTCAAGCTTAATGATCATCGAGAATCCTGAGCGTCTTGGTCTAGCGCAACTCCACCAACTGCGTGGCCGTGTTGGCCGTGGTTCAGTCGCGAGCCATTGTGTACTGCTGTATCACTCCCCACTCTCTAAAACCGCTCAGAAACGCTTAGGAGTACTACGTGAAAGTAACGATGGCTTTGTGATAGCTCAGCGTGACTTAGAGATCCGTGGCCCCGGTGAACTGCTTGGCACTAAGCAAACAGGCTTGGCTGATTTTAAGATTGCCGACTTAGTCCGTGACCAACGTTTGATACCTGAAGTGCAGCGTATCGCGCGTCATCTTCACGATAGCTACCCAGACAACGCCAAGGCGATCATCAACCGCTGGCTGGGTGAGCGCGATGTGTATTCTAAGGCGTAATTCGCCCTCATATCTTGCTTAAAACGTAAAAAGGCTTCTACAAGGAAGCCTTTTTCGTGCGTATAGCCTAAGGTTTCACAGGGAAACTGATCTGCGCCTTCAAGCCACCCTCACTGCGGTTATTCACCACCACCGCACCTTGATGCTGACTAACAATACGTTTCACGATCGCTAAACCTAAACCTGTCCCTTCACTACCACGAGCCGTGTCACCACGCGTGAACGGTTCAAACAACTTCCCGATCTGGTCTTGTGGAATACCCGGACCGTTATCTTCTACCGTTACCCAAGCCAGTTTGTTATCTGCCGTCATGCCAGTCGATACTTTGACCCAACCATTACCGTAGCGTAGCGCGTTCACCACCAAGTTACTCACTGCACGCTTCATCGCGATCGGGTTACCCAACGCAGGTTTCATGGTTTCTGGAATATCGGTTTCAATCTGAACCTCATAGCCACCTTCAGAGCTAGAGACCTCGCGCGCAATATCATCAACAAATACCGCCTGGAATGAGTCTCGATCAACAGGCTTTAGGTAATCCATAAACTGACTGATGATCTCATTGCACTCTTCAGTATCACTGATGATCCCTTCCGCTAGATAACTGTCTTCTGGCGACATCATCTCAGTCGCCAAGCGAATACGCGTGAGTGGTGTACGCAGATCATGGCTGATACCCGCCATGAGTAGGGCTCTATCTTCTTCGAGTTCTTGAATGCCCTTCGACATCTGATTAAAGGCTCGAGTTACCGAGCGAATCTCTTGTGCACCTTGCACTGGAAGTGGCGGTGGAATATCACCACGCCCAACACCTTGCGCGGCTTTCTCTAGGGCTATCAACGGCCGATTTTGCAAGCGGATAAACAGCCAACCACCAGCAACAATCAACAACGCCATGATCAGGCTGTTACGAAATAGAGGCGCAAAGTCTTCTTCTTGCAGCTCAGATAGGGGAATACGAATCAAGGAGTTAGGCAACTGCGCAATGTCCATCCACAACACGTAACTTTCTTTGCCCAAAACCAATCGCACTTCGGTTTCAGAGCCGAGCTCTTTGGTCATCTCCTCACTCATCAGGTCTATCGCGACCGCATGGTAGTACTCGCCCGACGCTTCACGGTCCTTGGCATGAACCGTAACCCCGAGCTGCTCAAGTACACGCTGACGCAGTGGCGCATCAATCTCGATATCACTGCCTTGGTCCAATACTAGGTTTAGTTCGTGAGCCAAAATCTTATTAAACTGCTGCAAACTCGGCATCAATGCATAATTGAACACCGCGTAATAAGAAAAGATTTGGCTAGCAACCAACAGGGTTAAGAAGAGCACTATCGACTGAGTAAAGGAGCTACGTATGCGCATAGAAGACCTAAAGTGAGGGATGATAAAGGGATATAGTGGGAACTATAGCTGTAATACCAATCACAGTAAGTAAATGATCATAAATAGCGCCGGAAAAAGGCTTGAGAACAAGGCTGCAATTTTTGATAAGTAGTTATTTTACAATCAAAATTTCTAACGAAGTTATCGAGCGTTTTAACAAGCTAGGATGAGCAGTTATTTACTACGATTGGTATCTCTCATTGTGCTGAATACAAAACGGGCCATCGCATATTAATGAGATGACCCGTAAATAAAGAATTCTGAATCACACAACGAGCAAAGCTAGATTACACAGCTTTGCCATCTGGAACGAATACATAACCCAAGCCCCACACCGTTTGGATATAACGAGGTTTACTTGGATCTTCTTCTACTAGACGACGCAAACGCGAAATCTGGACATCGATAGAACGTTCCATCGCTGAATACTCACGGCCACGAGCCATGTTCATCAGCTTATCGCGAGACATTGGCTCACGAGCGTTAGTGACCAGTGACTTCAGAACCGCAAATTCACCTGAGGTAAGAGGCATAGGCTCTTCACCGCGGAACATTTCACGTGTACCTAGGTTTAGGCGGAACTCACCAAACTCAACCACAGACTCTTCTGTGCTTGGCGCGCCCGGTGCTTCAATCACTTGGCGACGCATTACCGCTTTGATACGAGCAAGCAGTTCACGTGGATTAAATGGTTTTGGCAGGTAATCATCAGCACCCACTTCCAAACCCACAATGCGATCCACTTCGTCACCCTTTGCTGTAAGCATCAGGATTGGTAGCGAGTTGTTTGCGTTTCGTAGACGACGACAGATCGAAAGACCGTCTTCGCCCGGCAACATTAAATCCAATACCATCAAGTGAAAGTTTTCACGGGTTAACAGGCGGTCCATCTGCTCACTGTTTGCCACGCTACGCACTTGAAAGCCTTGCTCTGACAGATAGCGTTCTAGCAGTGCACGTAAACGAGCATCGTCATCGACCACTAAAATTTTGTAGTTTTCTTGCATGTAATGGTTCCACCTATTAAAGCTTAAACCTAAGGTTAAGCATTCTTGGTACATTGTATATTGGTATAAGACATTAAAAATGTAACATTATTGAGGGAAAAGTCGCCTAAATAATTGTTAACGTATGTTGCCTTTCTATATATTCTATCTTAGATCATCATTTCATTAAGTCAGATTTATGAAAACCAAACTTATCACCCGCGAAGGTTATAACAAACTCAAAGCAGAACATGACCACTTATGGCACGAGAAACGTCCTGAAATTACTAAGATAGTCACTTGGGCTGCAAGCCTTGGAGATCGTTCAGAAAACGCAGATTACACCTTCAATAAGCGTTTGCTTCGTCAGATTGATCGCCGAGTGCGTTTCCTACGCAAATTCCTACCAGATGTCACTATCGTGGATTACTCGCCACAACAAGAAGGTAAGGTATTTTTCGGTGCTTGGGTCGAGATTGAGAATGATGATGGGGAAATTAAGAAGTTTCGAATTGTCGGCCCAGAAGAGATCTACGGCGATGCCAAAGGCTATATCTCTATCGACTCACCAATGGCTAGAGCTATGCTCAAGAAAGAAGTGGATGACGAGTTTACGGTAACCACACCGGAAGGCGACAAAGAGTGGTTCATTAACTCGATTCGCTACGCAGACGACGAATAATCAAACCTAATAAACACTTAGCGATGAGCTAAGTGTTCAGCAAACCCAAACGCCAGATAAAAGAAAACCCCGCTAGGCTTTCGCCTGACGGGGTTAAGTCTCTATCGCAGCAATCCGGCTACTGTTTATCTCTTCGAGATAAGGTGCTCCCTGCATCTTTCCTTGATAGTGGCTAAATCCTTTAACCAATTTCCTTTTTGTTCATCGCCATCCTAGCGGTGTCCATTCTAGCCTGTCATCCTGACTGGCGAATCTCATCCAGAGGTTATCACTTCCTTGCTGACCACTCATCCTAAGTAATCAAATCTTCATCCTGAAGATACCTAGTCCATTAGGCTTTTTCCTGTTCCTGCCAACTCCCTGTCGACAAGTTAAATATTACGGTATTTGGGCGAGTTTCCTAGACAGTCCCAAAAAATATTTCAGGCGAGAAATACGCCCACAAACACACAAACAAATAAAATCAGTAACTTAGATTTATTTTAAGACGATTTCATCGATTTAAAGTGACTTAGTCGCACACCACGTGTGAGAGATCTCGCACAAAGTGGGTATCAGAAACGGAAATTGGACTTCTGACAGGATAATTACACAGTCAAAGCTAGAAAAAGCGTACGCTCACCCCCATGTATTTGTCATGATATTAAATAAGAGATTCATCGGATGAGCCAAGCTATCTGTCGACTGATTGCTGAAGAACTGAATGTTCGTTCAGAGCAAGTCACCGCCGCAGTAAACCTAATTGACGACGGTAATACCGTTCCCTTTATTGCCCGCTACCGTAAAGAAGTCACGGGTGGCTTAGACGATACCCAACTACGTAACCTTGATAGTCGCCTTTCATACCTTCGCGAGCTAGACGATCGTCGCCAAACGATCCTAAAATCGATTCAAGACCAAGGCAAGCTCACGCCAGAACTGGAGCGTGATATCACTCAAGCCGACAGTAAGACTCGCCTAGAAGATCTATACCTGCCATACAAACCAAAGCGTCGTACCAAAGGTCAAATCGCAATCGAAGCAGGCTTAGAACCACTTGCCGATACACTTTGGAATGAACCACAGCACGATCCTGAAACCGAAGCCGCTAACTTCATCAGCAGCGATAAAGGCATTGCTGATACTAAAGCCGCACTCGATGGGGCACGTGCAATCGTGATGGAGCGTATTGCAGAAGACGCAAACCTACTTGAAAAGATTCGCCAACATCTAACACGTAACTCTGAGCTCGTTTCACGTGTCGTGGCAGGCAAAGAGCAAGCTGGCGAGAAGTTCAAAGACTATTTTGAACACAACGAAACACTCAATAAAGTCCCTTCTCACCGTGCGCTTGCCATGTTGCGTGGCCGTAATGAAGGCTTCCTAACGTTGGCAATGAATGCAGACCCAGAACAAGAAGAAGGCGTCCGTGGTTCATACTGCGAAAACATCATCTCTGAACACTATGGTATTACCCTGAGCAGCGCTCCTGCAGATGCATGGCGTAAGCAAGTGATTAGTTGGGCATGGCGTATCAAGGTTTCTATGCACATGGAAACTGAGTTGATGGGCGCGATGAAAGAACGCGGTGAAATCGAAGCGATTGAAGTGTTCGCAACCAACCTTAAAGACTTGCTAATGGCGGCGCCTGCTGGCCCTCGTGCAACCCTAGGTTTGGATCCGGGTTTACGTACTGGTTCGAAAATCGCCGTGGTGGATTCAACCGGTAAGGTTCTGGCAACAGAGACCATTTACCCTCACCCACCTCAAAAGCAATACGACAAATCTGCACACGTTGTTGAGCAGATGGTTCGTCAATACAATGTTGATTTGATTGCGATTGGTAATGGTACGGCTTCACGCGAAACCGACAGCTTTGTTGCTGATGTGATTAAGCGTGGCAACCTAACAGCACAGAAAATCATTGTTAGCGAAGCGGGCGCATCGGTTTATTCTGCTTCTGAGCTAGCGGCAAAAGAATTCCCGAATATGGATGTCTCGATTCGTGGTGCGGTGTCTATTGCGCGTCGTCTACAAGATCCACTGGCAGAACTAGTGAAGATAGACCCTAAATCGATCGGTGTGGGCCAATACCAACACGACGTTAGCCAAACTATGCTCGCTAAGCGCCTAGATGCGATTGTCGAAGACTGTGTAAACGCGGTTGGTGTTGATGTGAATACCGCTTCTGCTGCGCTTCTAACCCGCGTAGCTGGTCTTTCTAACACCATCGCTCAAAACATCGTGGATTTCCGTGATGAAAACGGTCGCTTTGAAGCCCGCACTACCTTGAAGAAAGTCGCTCGTTTAGGGCCAAAAGCCTTTGAACAGTGTGCTGGCTTCCTGCGTATCATGGATGGTAAGAACCCGCTAGACGCATCATCGGTTCACCCAGAAGCTTACCCATTGGTAAAAACCATCGCCGAGAAAAACCAGAAAGACATCAAGTCTCTGGTAGGTAACACAGACTTCTTACGTGGCTTACATGCGGTTGATTACACTAATGAGAATTTTGGTGTACCGACAGTAACCGACATCATCAAAGAGCTGGATAAACCGGGTCGAGATCCTCGTCCTGAGTTCAAGACTGCGACGTTCGCCGATGGCGTAAATAGCATGTCTGACTTGGAACCTGGCATGATCTTAGAAGGTGTGGTTTCAAACGTGGCAAACTTTGGTGCGTTCGTAGATATTGGTGTTCACCAAGACGGCTTGGTACACATTTCAGCGCTGACCGATCGCTTTGTCGCTGACCCACGTGAAGTGGTGAAAGCGGGTGATATCGTGAAAGTGAAGGTGATGGAAGTGGATGTTCAGCGTAAACGTATTGCACTAAGCATGCGCATGAAAGATGAGCCTGGACAAGATAACCGCGCACAACGTTCAAGTGCACCTCGCACACAAAACCGCCCGAACCAAAACTCACAAGGTGGACAACGCCGTCGTGAGGAACCACAACAAAACGCGGCGATGGGTGGTGCATTCGCTGCTGCTTTTGCAAAAGCGAAAAAGTAATCCGTTAACTCGTCTGCAAAACAGATATGCTTAAAACAGAAAACCTGCATCCCTTAGGGTATGCAGGTTTTTTTATTATGTGTTCAAAAGAGACATCGAAGCTTGGTTGTATTCTTCGTGCTTATACTCAAAATAATTGGAGTTGCAGCTAGGCAACAAGTAAGTTCATCCCTATGAGCATAGAGGTTCTATGTGATTAGGGTGAACTTACGCAGTTAACAACGCTGCAGCTTCAAGTATGAAGAGTATAACTATAATACGACTAACATCTCTGACGGAGCATGAGGCGCAACAGCATGACCATAATGATATTTTATGACCTTACGTCGTTTCTCCATCTGTCCCTCCTGAATCGCCGCATCTAAAACATGCTTTGGCAGGCGGAAACGCATGGTATAGCCCTTTCCTTGATCAGCACTGTATGTTCTCAGAGCCAATAAGCTGAACAGCCTGTCAAAAGGATCTTGTGGCTTTTCATGGCTAACCGAATTGGCCTCTGACTCGTTCTCCATTTCATAACCTGGATGGTCTGAAGGATCCCAAGCCGACTGCTGCCTTCGTTTATCGTCTGATTTTACCTTACGCTCTGCATTGGTTCTCGCCAATGCTACTGCGGGAGCAACAGGTTCTCGGACTCTATTATCACGCGCAACTTGCTCTGTTTGCACATTAACGGACGGGGCGATTAGTGGCACACTTACTGCAGTTGCAGGTGACACAATCATCGCGAACTCTCCTCAAGAATCGCCCATCACTGTTGCCATAACACTGTCGTACTGAGTCAGCACAACAGGCATAGCCCAACTTACCGCAATCAACTCATGAGAGAGTGAGGTCTGAGTATCATGCAATGCCTTGGTGTTATACCAATCGTAGTAAATAACTGCTCATCCTAGCTTGTTAAAATGCTCGATAACGGCGTTAGAACTTTTGACTGTAGAATAACTACTTATCAAAACTACTTGTCAAAAAAAAGCAGCCTTGTTCTCAAGCCTTTTTCCTACGCTATTTTTGAACACTTACTTACTTACTGTGATTGGTATTAGGTTATATATCGACCAATCCGGCAATAAATTTAGTGATTATTTTTGCGCGAAGCTAACTAGTTCACTGCAAAAGGCATCGGCTTCTGTCATAAACGGCGCATGTGAAGACTGCGTGAATATATATTGCTCGGTATGAGGCAGCGCTCTACCCAGATCTTTTGCTACCTTGATTGGCACCAATCCATCCAGTCGCCCGTATAAACGCAACATAGGCACTGAAATCTCCGGCAGTTGTTCACGCAAGTCAACATCAGACAGCATCTTTAAGCCGGCTAATAAAGAATCAGGATTCGGAAGCGGACGAGACAGTACCGCTTGCTTGAGTTGTTTTACATCTTGCCTTGCAGAAGGGCTGCCCATGGCTTGCAGTGCCATAAAGCGTTCGATAGTAGTTTGGAAATCTTCAACCAGCTGTTCGGTAAATGCGCTTAATACGTTTGGCTGAATGCCTCGCCATAACACGGGTTCTTTTGCAGCGGCGAATTTAGGAGAACTGGCAACAGTCACCAATTTGCTTACGTAATCTGAGTGATGCAAAGCCATGTGTGTTGCGACCAAGCCACCCAGTGACCAACCGACCCAAATAGCCTGCTTTGGAGCTTCGGCCAACAGTTGCTGAGCTATCTCTTCAAGATCTTGAGCGTGGCAATGAGAACTGTGTCCATACCCAGGAAGGTCAACAACATGCACTCGAAAATCAGCTTCTAACGCATCAACGGTTTGTTGCCATACCGCACCGTTCATTCCCCAGCCGTGAACCAACACTAAATCAGGCCCTTGCCCAGAAACATGCCAATATAACGTGTCACTCATTCTCGATATTCCCTACTTTTTCCATCAGCGATAATCCGCGCTTTTCAGTATTGTGAGTAAAAGGAACACCATAACCCAAAAGCATCACGAGCTATGTTATCCGATTGGCTACAAAAACACACATCACGTCTGGTCACACCTCAATGCGACCTGTGTAAGCTAGATAAGTCGCACAGCGATACTCACCCTAGATGGTGTAATTCTTGTCTCAAACTCTTTGATCCAGTTCCTCGCTGCCAACGATGTGGTTTAAAAACGCTGCTCACAGTAGAGCAGTGTGGGCAATGTTTATCACAGCCTCCACCTTGGCATCGTCTCTATTGTGTTGGGGACTACACCTTTCCAACAGCACGTTACATTCAGCAAATGAAGTACGCCGATAAGTTTTGGTTTGCACGCGATCTGTCAAAGCTATTGGCCTCACGTATCGAGTATCCTGCTTCGATGATCACCAGTGTCCCTCTACATTGGCGTCGATACATTCACCGTGGCTTTAATCAAAGTCAGCTGCTCGCTAATTACACAGCTCAAGAACTTGGCGTTAAAGATGAGGTGCTGTTCCGTCGAATTCGCTCAACAGCTTCTCAGCAAGGGCTAACTAAATCCGCACGATTGCACAATCTAAAGAGTGCTTTTACGCTTCGAAAACAAGACTTTCAAGGAAACATCCCCTCTCACGTCGCGATAATTGATGATGTTGTAACCACCGGCAGTACTGTGTATCAATTATGCCAATTACTACTTGAAGTAGGTGTGAAAAGGATTGATATTTACTGCATCTGCCGCACTCCTGAGCCCTCTGGATAGAAGCTGTGAATCGCTACTTGTACAGCAATCCAACAAAAAAGGGCTGAAATACAAGTCTGACAGGAGTAGAATGGCGCTAATAACCTACAAATCTACTCAGGTATTCGTCGTGTCAAATATTACTATTACAGAAACAGCTCAAACTCACTTTGCCAATCTGCTGTCACAGCAGCCTGAAGGTACAAACATTCGTGTGTTCGTGGTAAACCCAGGCACACAAAACGCTGAGTGTGGTGTTTCTTACTGCCCAACAGATGCTATCGAAGCGTCTGATACAAAACTGTCTTTCGAAGCATTCTCTGCATACGTAGATGAGTTAAGCCTGCCATTCCTAGACGAAGCTGAGATTGACTTCGTGACTGACAAAATGGGCTCTCAACTAACACTTAAAGCACCAAACGCTAAAATGCGTAAAGTATCAGACGACGCAACTCTGATAGAGCGTGTTGAGTATGCAATCCAAACCCAAGTGAACCCACAGCTTGCTGGCCACGGCGGTCACGTTAGCCTAGTAGAGATCACTGAAGAAGGTGCTGCTATCGTTGCATTCGGCGGTGGTTGTAACGGTTGTTCTATGGTTGATGTAACGCTAAAAGAAGGCATCGAGAAAGAACTTCTTCAACAATTCGAAGGTGAATTGACAGCCGTTCGTGATGCAACTGAACACGATCGCGGTGAGCACTCTTACTACTAATCATTTTTACTACTAGGCACTTTACAACTAAGTGCTCCTACGGCTAAGTACTCATACAGTCTTAGCCAGTAGGTAGTTAAAGATTCAATCAAAAGGTTGATGCGCAAGCATCAACCTTTTTTTGTGTTTAAAACAGCAGAAGCACTCCTGAACCGTATATTTCCCGTTCAATGCCAACAATAGTGAGGCGTTACCATTTGCAGTAAGGTATTCAAGTGATCGCAATCGGTTCCTGCTCCAATAATTCTAGGATATGAAAGCTAGGATCTAGGAACTCACCGTCATTTCCCCTATATTAGAATGACTTTATAAGAAAGAATTCCAATGAGTTAAGGAGTGAGCGCAATGACAAAAAGGACCAAACCAGAAATTTTGGCTCAGCAAACTGTCGCTCAATCAAAACTGTTCTCTATCGAGTCTCTCGATTTACGCTTTTCAAACGGTGAAGAGCGCACTTACGAACGTATGAAGCCCAGCGGCCGAAACGCAGTCATGATGGTTCCGATTACTGAACAAGGCGATATTCTGTTAGTGCGTGAATACGCTGCGGGTACAGAGCGCTATGAACTCGGCTTCCCAAAAGGTCTAATTGATCCAGGCGAACAACCAAATGAAGCCGCCGTTCGTGAACTAAAAGAAGAGATTGGCTTTGGTGCCAACAAGCTGACTCCTCTAAAAGAAGTGATCCTTGCACCCTCTTATTTCTCTAGCAAGATGACGCTGTTTATCGCAGAAGAGCTCTACCCAGAGAAACTAGAAGGTGATGAACCAGAGCCACTAGACATTGTGCGCTGGCCACTTGCTCAAGCCGAAGAACTGTTAACGCATCTAGACTTCTGTGAGGCTCGCAGTATTACCGCCCTACTATTAGCCCTTCGCGTATTAAACAATAATTAAAACAGTCAGAATCACTCGAAGAGTAAGAGAATATTTATGCCAATAACAAAAGATTTGTCTCACCTGCTGCCCTCTGTCATTGAGATTGCTCGCTCTGCTGGGCAACTGATCTTAGAGATCTACGAGAAAAAAGATTACGAAGAGTTTACCAAGAGTGATGATACGCCCGTCACTAGTGCTGATCTCGCCGCTCATAAACTGATCTCGAAAAAACTTAGCGAACTGACACCTGATATTCCGGTGTTATCGGAAGAAGCCGCTGATATCAGCCTAGAGCAACGTTCTCAATGGGATCGCTACTGGTTGGTTGACCCGCTGGACGGAACACAGGAATTCATCGCACGAAGTGGCGATTTCGCGACAATCATAGCCCTAATCGAACACAACAAGCCGGTAATGGGCGTCGTGTACGCACCGGTTTCAGGTGTGAGTTATTACGCTTACAGTGGTAAAGGTGCATGGAAAATTCCAGACCTTAATGACAGCGTTAAAATCAAAACGCACCGTCACGAGCTACCAAACCAATCGATCGCGATGGCAATCAGCCGTCGCCAAGACATCAATCGTATCACTAATCGTATGAGCTCTGCTTGGAACTACGACTTAGTTCCTCTTGGCTCTGCTGCGCTTAAGGCATGTTTAGTCGCAGAAGGTGCTGTGGACTGTTATCTACGTATTGGACCAACCGGAGAGTGGGATACCGCAGCAACCCAGTGCATTGTTGAAGAAGCTGGCGGACGAATCTTAAGTACCCAGTTAGAGCCGCTTTCGTACAATGAAAGAGAGACGCTTGAGAACCCGAACTTCATTGTACTTGGTGATGCTGACTTACCGTGGGCAGAAATCTTACAAGGCAAAGACTAGGCTTGTTTGCTCTCTTTAACCGTCAGATATCCTCTAGATTCTCAGAACAAATAAAACGGGCACCTCACTGAGGTGCCCGTTTTATTTATATTTCGTCGTTTAGTAACCCTTAGCTATTTAGCTAAAAACGGCCTTGATAAGTAAATTGGTATTTACCTTGGCTATCAGGGTTGCCCAACCACTTAAGCTGACTCTGCATCGCAGGTGGGAATTCAGCGCCCGGCTTAAACCATGCAGCCGAGGTGTAGCTTTGATTTGGCGTTACACTCGCAGAAAACTCACTATCAACTTGAGCACTCTTCTGATTACCTTTCGCTGAAACAGTGCTGTTTTCACAACTGATGTCAGCAATCACAGGGCCAAAATCTAACGAGCCAACCGGAGAATCAACCGCAGCGCCCGACCAAGCAAGCGTACCTTCACCCGATTGACACCAAGGTTGAGCATGAACCGCATGTTTGATAGTCAGTTCAACTTGTCCTGCAATAGACACTGGCACTGGGATAGCAGGCGCATACTTCATCACGTTACTAGCTGGCATTGATGCCACTAAGTTTTCCGTGTAAGCACCGCTCATGCTATACCCGATAAGCCCTTTACCAGATAAGTTCATGTCGCTGTTACGACCAAAGCGAATTGCAAGTTCTGCTTTGGCTTGGAATAGTTTAGAGAACTGGAAGTCCCACTGCACTGAGCCGTAATTGACACGCTGCCACGCAATATTGTTAGCGCGACCTTGCCAAACCGTACCCTCAACACCTTCAATGCTTAAACCACGTACAACGGGCGCATGTTTGAGAACAAAAGAAGCCGGCAAGTGCAGCAACAAACTTACCGAGAAAAAAACGATAAAGATGCTGCTAAATAACAAACCATACTTAAAAGATAAACCGCGTTTCACATTAACCTCATTTAAACTGTAGTCGGTTGACGTCAATAACCCCAAGGCTATCAGAGCGATCAATATCCATAAACTCAACCTCAACACCCTGCTTTTCTTTCAGGTATGTCAGCCAATCAACAAATTGATTAAATGGCAAAGGTTTAATCCACACTTGCAGCATCTCGCCACGTGGTTGCACTCGTATCAATTCAATCTTGAAGCGACGCATAGATGCGGGCACGGATTGATTCAGAGGCTGACTAGCACTAATGCCACCATTGCCTCTTAGTTCAACCACCTCATTGGCTTTATTGGTAACCCAAGCCAGTAGTTGCTTTTCACTTTGAATGCGACTCTGTGCCAGTTCAGCTCGCTGACTGAGGGGCTGTATTAGCCCCCAATAAATGATACCTACTACCAATAAAATTGAGCAACCAACGACTAATCGTTGCTCTCTTTGACTTATTGAAGTCCACCACGCTTGGAGTGGCTCAATTATATTTCTCATCACTGATCTCCTTGCGCAGTTACTGACGGGGCTTAAGGGTAAAACTGCCAAATACGGCATCGCCATTACGGTTCAATGGCCCTTGTTCAACGGAAAACTTCTCTTCAAGTTTCACTTTAGCCGTCTCAAAATGTTGAAAATCAGCGCTTTTAGCTTGTAATCGAACTTCAGAGCGACTGCCATCATAGCGAATGCTTTCGACTTCGATCGATTTCACTTGTCCTAACGTTTCTGGCAGCAATGCTAACCAACCAAGTAAGGAGTCACCATCGCCTGAGCCACCGTATTTCTTAGCTTCATCATTCATCTGACGCTTAAGGTAGCTTACTGTAGGAATTCGTTGTTTGCCTGGCAGAACGGCTCTAAAGATACGCTCACTCTCCATGCGATAGGCTTGTGCCTGTGCTTCGTATTGCTGCACCTTCAACACTTGTTGAGTCACAATCACGGCCACCAGCAAGCAAGCAGCAATCGCCACCTTCTGCCATACACGCCAATATTTACTGAAAGAAGATTTGGTTTTAAAGGTGCCAGTCAGTAAATTTACGCCGCTTGTGATCGCTTGTTGGCTCAATAAGGACATCACCAATTCCGCAGGCTTTGCTTGCCATTCCATACCGCTTTGCTGCTGTACATCGTCGCTCGGCATTGCGGTATAGCTGAAGATAGTCGTAGGTTGGTCTTCGTCGTCAGCCACAACCCAATCACTTTGCAAAAACATCGCTAACCATGCTTCGCTGATTGATACGGCTTGATAGTTACCTTGACGTTGAGAGTGACCTTGACGTAATAGCCAATGCTGATCGATTTGCAATGCACTGATGCCTTGATCTTCAACAGGCACGGCTAGTGTATCTGGTAGCACCTTACGGAAAATAATATTGGCTTTGCGAAACTGGTCTAAAGCTTGTTTTAACCACTCGCGATCTACACCACACACAGTAGCGTGCGTTGCATCTTTATCTAAAATGGCTAGATGTAAGTCTTCGATATCTTGTGCCACTTCGTCTTCTAACAAAAATGGCAGCATAGAGTCGAACTGGCGAGCAGCACCTTTCGGAATTTCAACACGCTTAATTAAGCACTCATTTCCCGGCAATAAAACGATACAGCTACGCTTTTCAGCGTAAGGCGTTAACTCATCAAGCTGATCCCAGCTAGACAGCTCACCACTTGCTATCACTTCTTGTTGGCTTGTCGACCAAACCAACCACTGCACTGGGCTTTGTGGCTCGCTACTCAGTCGAACGGTCAGAAACTCGCTCACGGATTCCTCCAAAACGACGGCGTACTACCGTCACTGTTTCTCTATTACTACTATAGAAAAGCGTTCGTATACGTACACGAGACTGCTCAACTAATACCTCTGCATCTAGCTCAAAATAGGCGCTATCTACAGTTAAATATGCTTTCGCTTGTTTGCTGACTTCTGCACTCACACCAACAATAGCAGGCTCAGCCATAAACGCATCCACCGAATCCCAGCCATCAAATGGGCGCTTGTCTATCAGCTGTTTGGCGTCCGATTCACTTAGACCGGGTGCAAACATTGCTTCCAGTAAAGATGCCTGCTTTTCCGAGATGGTATTCACGTTTAATCGGAAATCATCAGTGGGCAAAGCACAAATAAATGGATGTACCTTTTCCATTGCCTCACCAGAGACCTGATAAACGGCTCGCAGCTCCGATTCATCCGCTATTAAGCCATTCGCCGCCAAATAAGCTGGCTTCATCGCCTCATAAGTGCTGTCTTCTACCCCCGCAGAAGAGGTGGCTCGAGTATCAGAGTCCAGAAATTCCCAACTTGAATTTGCGATAACCTCAGCCTGATAAGGCTCCACATCTTGGTTTTCCAGTAAGGTTTGCCAAACCTTCACTAAATAAGGGGGTTGGTTACTTGATGTCGTCGTAATCCCAGCGAGCGCATTAAGATTGAAACAAGCCTGCGCATCAACGATATGCCCTTTAACTTGGCCATAATCCAATGGGTACACCTGCTCCTCTAACGCCCATGGCTGGCTTAAGTTCACCGTATCACTATCTTTATAACTTTGCCTAATACCGTCTTGGACAAGTGCTTCTACACCAATGCTATACCAGTAAGCCTGTTGGTAATTCAGTTGATTGCCAACGCGTTTGAATTGCGTAAACAGACGCTCCGACATACTGCCAGCTATGGTTGCCATGATCGCCAAAAGCATCAGAATAATGATCAGCGCGACACCACGCTGTTTACGCCCCACAGCAGACCTTGTCAGTGCAGGCTTATTAGTTTGATGAATCATTATTCCCCTCATTACTGCCTGAAGAGTCACTGTTTGAAGAATCATCGACCTGATCTAAGGCGCCACTTGGTGTGAGATAAACACGTTCTATCTCACCGTAATCTTTCAGTGTCAGCTTAAGTCTCACCGCTTTAGGCAGTGATTTATCGGTTTGCCACTCTTTGCCCCAGCGGCTTCCGTCATAAAACTCGAACTCCAGGTTCTCAACATCATCAAGCAGAGGAGTAATCACACCTTGTTGGCCGGCAGGTGTATCGGGGTAACGCCACCATACACGCTCAAGCGTTTCCTCTTTTATGCGGTAGCCTACTTTGGTGACTTCTCCGCGAGGGAACTGCTGCTGTGGGTTGTGCCAACCAAGGCGAGTAAACATGATGCCAACACTGTCGGAATCCAGTAAATACTCTTTCATTAGGATCAGCTTAGATGATGCTTCTTCACCATTGGTACGAAATTGTCGTACCGCCATCTGGCGAAAATCATTATCTAAAATGACTAAACTGCGTTGCAGTTGATTTAAACGAGCACTGCGCTCAATAGAGAGTTCGTTGCTTCGTTGGACCTGATTTACCACCTGATAAGCCGCCATGCTTAACGTGGAAAAGATGGCAATCGAAACCAAAACTTCGATTAAAGTAAAGCCTCTCCCTTTTGAAGATATACCTTGTTTACGCGGCGTATGCTTATTTGCCGACATGCTTTTACTTAGCGATTTGCTCTTCGCTAACGACACGATTTTACTTAACCACACGCTTTTAATTGACCACATAGCTGCGCACCGTGACCACTGGAGAAGCTTTCTTACTGGTTGCCGCACTCACATCAAACGCCTTTAATAAATTATCGCTGGTATCGATGGGAGTCACCTTCCAGAACCACTCTCTTCCTGCTAACTCTTGCGTGCCCTGCGCTTTTTTAAGCTTCTCAGGATGCAGCATGACTAAGGCCATCTGGTTATCAACAACCATCGCCGCGAAGGTTTTTTCTTCTAAATAACTGAGGGTATTAATGTGTTGGGTGACAGCACGAATCACACTGATCGCCGCCGTAGCGAAGATAGCAAGCGCAACTAATACTTCAAGCAGAGTCATTCCTCGAGAACCAAGAGGCATACCACGAGAAGGTGAACGGTTATTCCTCTTCATCTTCTTCTCCCGGCTCTAGCAGTCGAATCACACCATTATCCAACACTCGAATACGCCAACCATCTTGTATGGTGTCTCCGGTATTTGGATAAAACGATAATACAAATGGCGTCATTTCAGCACTCGACAAGATGTATATCTGAGGTGGCTTGGGCTTTTTTTCCTCTTCAAGATCCGCAAACATATCTTCATCAAACAAGCTTCCGGGATTGAACAAACGATCATCGTCTTCCCATGCGCCACCACCTAAAGTCAGTGACAACGCGACTTCTTCCGGTAATTCAGTTGAAGAGGGGATTTTTTCAAATTCGACTTCTTGCCAACCTTCTGACTTAAGCGCCATCAGAACGTAAGTCGATTTCTTTTCATCGACACGAACGCCAAAATCCAAGCCACTCAAAATAGCCTCTTCATTGAGTAATTGAACTCGTTGATAGAAGCTTTGAGCGTACTTTTTAGCGACATCTTTGCTATTGGTCGGAATAGTCGCGATCACCGCGACCGCAGTTACTGACAGTAATACCAACACCAAAAGAATCTCAATCAAGGTGAAACCTGGCTGTGTTTGCTTAGTTTTCACCTTGGAGACTCCATCTGTTTACGTCTTACCATCAATAACGTATCAACTAACACGAACTGTTCACCAACAGGAACTTATCAAGCGACAATAAACCGAAGCTTATTGGAAATCCTGCATGTTCCAGTTACCGATATCCGCAGCGATACCTTCACCGCCTTCTTGACCATCAGCGCCAAGAGTAAAGATATCAATCGTACCGTTGTCACCAGGGCTTAGGTATTGGTACTCATTGCCCCATGGGTCGTTAGGCAGACGCTTAATGTAGCCACCGTCACGGTAGTTACGAGGCTCTGGACTGCTTGGCTTAGAAACCAATCCATCAAGGCCTTGATCCGTTGTTGGGTAAACACTGTTATCCAGTTTGTACATATCTAGCGCGTTCTCTAGCGCCACGATATCCGTGATGGCTTTCTGTTGATCCGCCTTCTCTTTGTTACCCAAAAGGTTAGGAACAACAAAGCTAGCTAAAACACCAAGAATAACCACAACAACCATCACTTCCAATAGAGTAAAGCCTGACTGTTTTTTCATTTTATTTTTCATTATTTTCTCCAAATTACAGATAGCGAGTTGAAGGTAATAATGCCCTTCTTCTCGATAATCCAAAAACTAACGTCTGATGAGCAGTACGTTATCCACTCATTAAATTGTTCATTTCAAGCATCGGCATCAGTGTCGCCATCACGATAAACAGCACCAAACCGGCCATCAACGCGATAAGCGCTGGGGTGAAAATGCCTAACGCGATATTGACCGTCGACTCAAAGCTTTGGTCTTGGTTATCTGCCGCTCTTGTCAGCATCTGTTCCAACTGACCACTCTGCTCACCACTGGCGATCATATGCAGCATCATCGGTGGAAAGAGTTTGGTTTGATCCAACGCTTTACGTAAGCTTGCGCCTTCTCTAACACTGTCTGAAGCCTGTAATACTTGTTGTTTCACATGTTGATTCGACATCACATCAACCGCGACCTTCATCCCTTCAAGGATTGGAATCGCACTCGAGGTACAAATTGAGAGTGTTCGTGCAAAACGAGAGGTATTGATCCCTTTCGCAATCTTGCCGATCAGCGGAATACTTAATAGTTTGCGATCCCAGTTCATGCGAACACCCGGCTTTTTTAGCGCGGTCTTAATCAACACAATCACACCAATGATCAACAACAGTAATTGGATGCCCCAATTCTGGATAAATTCACTCGATGCCAATAAAAATTGTGTCGACTGAGGAAGCTCTTGGCCAATTTGGATAATAGGCTCGACGATCTTAGGTACCACGGTTGCCAACAGGAACGAAACAATCGTCACCGCAAACACCACCAGAACCACAGGGTAGATCATCGCTTGTAGCAGCTTAGAGCGCATCTTCTGACGATTTTCTGCGTAATCGGCCAGTCGCTCCAATACCGCATCTAAGTGACCAGACTTCTCACCCGCCGCAACCATGGCCCTAAACAGTTCATCGAAGATATGCGGGTAATCAGACAAGCTATCCGCTAGCGAATAACCTTCTGTCACTTTAGATCGGACTGCCAGTAACATAGTTCGAATACGTGGCTTTTCAGACTGCTCAGCTACCGCTTTCAAGCACTCTTCTAGCGGCATACCTGATTGAACGAGCGTGGATATTTGACGAGTAATCAACGCAAGATCTGGCGTACTGATACCACGCTTAAAGCTGGTCGAAGGCTGAGTACCTTTCGCATTTTTCGCCTTAGCTTCGGTCATCTCAACCGGCATTAAACCTTGTTCTTTTAAACGTTGGCGAGCCTGACGAGCATTATCCGCTTCAATCGAACCCTTTTTGCTCTTACCTTTGGCATCCAGCGCTTTGTATTCAAATGCCGCCATACTAGATTTCCTTAGTCACTCGCATCACTTCTTCTAAGGACGTTACCCCTTTCAGAACTTTGCTCAAGCCATCATCTCGAATACTTGGGGTTGTGCCACGAATCGCTTTCTCAATTGCCTGTTCACCAGCTTCACTGTGAATCAGCTCTTGTACCGAATCGTCAATCATCAGTAGCTCATGAATACCGGTACGACCTCGATAACCTTTATGGCCACACTCTTCACACCCTTTTGCATGGTAAAGTGTGAGGCTCTCTTTCTTCTTCATACCAAACAGCTTTTTCTGTTCTTTATCGGCTTCGTAAGGTTCTTTACAGTCGTTACACAGAGTACGAACCAAGCGCTGAGCCAAAACACCCAGCAGAGAAGAAGAGATCAAGAAAGGTTCAATGCCCATATCACGCAGACGCGTGATCGCACCGATTGCCGTATTGGTGTGAAGAGTCGACATGACTAAGTGACCCGTCAAAGAGGCTTGAACAGCGATCTCAGCAGTCTCTAAATCACGGATCTCACCAATCATTACCACATCGGGATCTTGACGAAGAATCGCACGTAAGCCGCGCGCAAAGGTCATATCAACCTTAGGGTTTACCTGTGTTTGACCAATACCATCAATATCAAATTCGATTGGGTCTTCAACGGTAAGGATGTTGCGTTCGTTACTGTTGAGTTCTTGCAGACCAGCGTACAAGGTCGTTGATTTACCCGACCCCGTAGGACCGGTAACCAAGATAATACCGTGTGGGCGCTGAATAAGTTTACGGAAGTTCTCGTGGTTCTCTGCCGTCATACCCAAACTGTGTAGATCTAGGCGAGTGGCGTTTTTATCCAACAGACGCATTACCACACGTTCACCGTGTGAAGAAGGCATGGTAGATACACGCACATCAACCGCTCGGCCACCGATACGTAGAGAAATACGACCGTCTTGTGGCACGCGTTTTTCCGCAATATCCAGCTTAGCCATAACCTTGACACGCGAAACCAACAGCGGAGCCAACTTACGGCTTGGTGCTAATACATCGCGCAGCACACCATCAATACGGAAACGGATCGACAGTGACTTTTCGAAGGTTTCGATATGAATATCCGAAGCGCCTTCTTTAATCGCCTCACCCAACATCGCATTAATTAACTTGATGATCGGTGCGTCGTCTTCTGATTCAAGCAAGTCTTCGTCTTGTGGCAACTCTTCCGCTAACGAGAAAAAGTCGTCATTGTCGGCACCAATATCTTCCATTAACTGTCGAGCTTCCGACGAGTCACGCTGATACGCGTCCGTCAGTTTTTTATCAAATTCGTCTGCGCTGATCGCTTGTGGCGTGAAGCCATTTTTCACAACACGGCTCACTTCAATGATCGCCGCCGATTTCAGAGGTTCAACATAATAAAGTACTGGCGCGCGCTCCGGGTGCTGATATTCCAACACCATCTTGTAGCGATTCGCAAAGCTAAACGGCAAGCGCTGATAAGTACGTGCCGCCCCTACCAATTCAGCCATTATTCTGCTTCCATTTGGTCGATGAAGGCTTGGATTTCAGCAGGATGATTCATGCTATCGCCAAACTTAGGAAGTACTGGAATATTATCGTTATCCATTAGTTTCAAGCCTTGCTCTGCCTTGTACAGTTGCTCAGCACGGATAAAGTTGTATTTGCGTTGCGTGATACCATCGGCTGTCATGCCATCACGAATAATGGTTGGCTTGATAAATACCATTAGGTTCTTTTTCTCAACCTGAGTACTGGTTGATTTGAACAGGTGTCCAAGAACAGGAATATCACCCAAGAATGGGACCTTAGACTCACTCTCCAGTGCACGCTCGTCAATCAAGCCCCCCAACACCAGCATTTGACCATCTTGAACAATCACTGACGTATTTAGCTGACGCTTAGCAAAACGAACATCTACTGCCCCGTTTGCCCCTAATACGTTCGATACTTCTTGTTCTATTTGCAGTTGAACCGAGTCACCTTCATTGATTTGCGGCACGACTTTTAGCTTAATACCCACTTCTTTACGTTCAACCGTTTGGAATGGATTATCGTTGCTTGAACCTGCTGTAGAACCGGTTAGAACGGGCACCTCTTCACCAACGATAAACGACGCTTCGCCGTTATCCATCACCGTGATACTTGGAGAAGACAGAATGTTTGAGTTTGAATCGGTCGCAACCGCACTGATCAACGCTGTCCAGTCGCCCATAACCACACTCATTGCAGCACCATTAACGCCAGAAAGAGCAGATGCTAACGTTGAATAGTCACCCTTTTCTGTCGTGGTTTCATTACGTAGGAAATTATTATCCTTATCGTAAACCGCTTTAGTTGTTGTCGAGTCTTTTGCTTCTTCTAGACCCACCATCACACCGCCAATCGATGCACCGGTATTGCTGTACTGAATCATGGCACCCGTTTCTAGGTTGCCCCACTGCACACCCAGGTTAACGCCGTCACCTTCTGCCATTTCAACAATTAAGGCTTCAATCAAAACTTGAGCACGACGGATATCGAGTTGAGCGATCACGTCTTGCAGCGCGTTCATGATGTCTGGCTGTGCGGTAATCACCAACGAGTTAGTATCGCTGTGAGCCGAAATCATCACTTGGTTGCGCTGCGATGAACTGCCTTTGGTTGATGTTTGTTTCTCTGATTGCAGGTTGTCAGACACGCCTTTCAGCACATCGACTAAGTCTTCCGCTTTTGCGTATTTAAGGTAGATAACTTGGTTGTTACCCTTAGTCGCCATTTCAACATCAAGCTGTTCAATCAACTTTCTTAAACGACTGCGTACTTTAGGGTCGCCTGAGATAAGAATTGCATTGGTACGCTCATCGGCAACTAATTTAGGCTGCAGGAAGGCAGGGGTGTTTTTAGCATCTGTGGTTTTACTTAGTGCATCGACTATACGCACCATCTCCGCGGCGGAAGCATTCTTTAGTTCAACGACCTCAATCTCTTTATCACCCGCTTGGTCTACACGCTTGATGATCTCTGCTAAACGGTTTACAACCGCCGCACGGCCGGTAATCAAGATGATATTTGCAGGATCGTAGTGCACCACGTTGCCCGCGCCCGCGTTGTCATTCAGTTGACGAAGCAGAGGAGATAGCTCACGAACCGAGACATTACGAACCGTCACAACACGAGTTACAACGCTGTCGCCTGTGATCGAATCACGGTCGCCAACAACGGGGATTGCCGAGGTTTTAGAATCTTTCGCTTTGATGATCTTAAGAACACCCGAGTCCATTTCAACGACTGCATAGCCGTACACTTCTAATACGTTTAAGAAGAAGCTGTAATATTGCTCTTCATTGAGCACGTCGTAGCTGCGTACATCGATTTTTCCGCGCACCGAAGGGTCGACGATGATCGTCTTCTCTAGATTACGACCAACAATATTAATAAACTCTTGAATATCAGTGCCTTTAAAACTAGCACTAAAATCACTCGCGATGGCGGCGGGTGTGCAGATTAAGCTTCCTGCCAATAACCATGCACTTTTCTTAAACCAATGCTTCACGTACTTCTCCTACACTTTCGTCCTTCGTTAGACGCAAAGTTTTAAAATTCAATAAACACTTCATGTTGTTGACCATCTCTCTCGACGACGAGATTTAGCTCTGTCAGCTCTGAGATAGAACGGAATATGTTGCCCATAGCAGCGGGGTCTGTCAGGTCTTGCCCATTTAACTGAGTCGCGATATCTCCGTTTTGGAGCCCTACTGAGTTAAAAAGTTCTGAATCTTTGCCTGGACTCACTCGATAACCAATCACTTTATCGTCGCGCTTGACCTGGGACAGTCGAACATATTGGAAGATTTGTTGCGGATCTTTCATTATCTTCGCTTTAATTTCATCTAGCTTCTGTTCTGCTGAAACAGGGTTATTACCACGAACCGAAGAAGAAGCGCGAGGTGGCGCAGGGGCTGAGACAGCTAAACGCTTGTACTCAATACCTTCAAGCATCAAGGTTTCGTCTCGACCTGAGTTATCAATAATCACACGATCGACTAATACGGCTTTAAGCTTAGCTCTAGTGCCTTCTATCTCTTCATTAATTCCGTAGGTCGCCTGCGTACCGCGATTGGCAATCACCGCTAAGCTCCGCTTTGGATTAGAACTGGCAACAGCACCGACCAAAACTAGATTTAATCGTGTCTTTGGCGCATCTTGGATAACTTGCTGTTCAACCACAACTGGCGTTGTTGGGTTATAGGCACCAAAAAGGTTGCTCCGCTGCAAAGAAGAGATATCAAGGGTCGATTGAGGAGTAGAAGACGATGAAGCTGTTGCTTTCCAAGGCACGACGGTTTGCTCAGCAGGTTCAATAAACCATGCAAGCTGTCCTAAAATCCATGCAGAAGCTGCAATCAACATACAACACATCGCTAGGCTTAGTTTCTGCTGAAGTACAAATCCATTTTCTAATAAGCGGCTCAACACAGGAGAATTTCCTGCGCGATTCTTGAGCTCTAAAAAGTTCACTTTCCTTGCCCCTTTTCATGACGACAAATGCTGCAAATCATTAAACTTTCAGCTTTTTTATTCATTCGTTCGATACCAAGCTTATTTAAGCATAAGATCCTGAACTATATCATAGTAAATCTATAAAGCGGCATTACATGGCTATTTTGTATTATGACTTGAAAAAAATGCCAACCGCCTCCACTTTAAGCTTCTACTTAATGTAATTAAAAGCATGTTGCGCACTGTTCATTACAGTTAAACCGCATTCATTTCTCACTTAATAAGGCACAGCCCTATATGAAAACTACTAATGAAGCTGTCAGACTCGATAAATGGTTGTGGGCAGCTCGTTTTTACAAAACCCGGTCTATTGCTCGCAATATGGTCGATGGTGGCAAAGTCCACTATAATGGTCAGCGCAGCAAGCCAAGTAAAATTGTCGAACTTGGAGCAGTGATTACCCTGCGCCAAGGTAATGAAGAAAAGACGGTGACAATCGAGAAAATCTCGGCCCATCGTGGTGGAGCTCCTATAGCTCAAACCCTCTATGAAGAAACCACCGAGAGCTTGGCAAAGAGAGAAGAGTTTGCAACACAACGTAAACTGAACGCTCATAGCCCAGCACCAGAACGTCGCCCAGATAAAAAGCAACGTCGTGACATCATCAAGTTCAAGACTCAATAAGCTAGAAGGAATAGCCAAATGGCCAACCCAATGTCTACAAGTAATGTTTTAAATCGCTACCTATTTGAAGACCTATCAGTTCGTGGTGAATTGGTACAGATGGACGAAGCGTACCAACAGATTATTTCTAGCAAGGAATACCCAGCGCCAGTACAAAAGCTGTTGGGTGAGCTACTGGTTTCAACGACGCTACTAACAGCGACTCTAAAGTTTGAAGGCTCTATCACGATGCAACTGCAAGGTGATGGCCCTGTATCTCTAGCTGTTATCAATGGCGATAACGATCAGAAGATCCGTGGCGTTGCTCGCTTTGATGGCGACATTGCCGACGACGCTGGCCTGCACGATCTAATAGGTAAAGGTCACCTAGTGATCACTATCGATCCTAAGAAAGGTGAGCGTTACCAAGGTATCGTTGGTCTTGAAGGTGACACTTTAGCTGAAGTCCTTGAAGGTTACTTCGCAAACTCTGAACAACTAAAGACACGTCTATGGTTGCGCACGGGCGAGCATGAAGGTAAAGCACACGCTGCTGGTATGTTGCTACAAGTGATGCCAGACGGCACTGGTACGCCAGACGACTTCGAGCACCTAGAGCAGCTAACTGACACAGTTAAAAATGAAGAGCTATTCACTCTAGAAGCAAACGAACTGCTTTACCGTTTGTACAACCAAGAGAAAGTACAACTGTTCACACCACAACCGGTTGAATTCTTCTGTGGTTGTTCACGTGACCGAAGCGGTGCCGCTATCATTACTGTCGCTCAAGAAGAGATCTACGACATTCTTAGCACGGAAGGTAGCGTTGCTCTACACTGCGATTACTGTGGCACAAACTACTCGTTCGACAAGAATGATGTTGACGCTCTGTATGCAGAAGCAGCAGATAAAGGCAGCAATACGGTTCATTAATTTACGGCGTACCAAAAACACGTAATTTACCCCAAAAAGGTCAGCGCAACGCTGGCCTTTTTTGTGATCAAAATATCGCAAACTCCGTAACATCTCGTAATAAAATCACCTCTTAATTTTAATCAATTAATAATGTTCTCTCCTCTAGCGCAAAGGTTTGCGTACAGGATAGACTAGTCAGGCCAATATGTGATGAGGCGCTTAAAACCCCATGGTTAATATGGATATTTTTTGAGCTATATCCCTGTTTCCCCCGAGCCTCGTTGCTAGCATGGTGAGCAGATAACAATAAAAAATTAATACAAAATCCCTACAAAATATCCTACAAGGAGCACCTATGACCGTTATGGAACATACTAAGGCTGCACAAATTGATCTAACTAAGCACGGACTGACTGGCGTTACTGAAGTTCTTCGTAACCCTAGCTACGAGCAGTTATTCGTTGAAGAGACACTGCCAGGTTTGGAAGGCTACGAAAAAGGCGTAGTAACGGAACTAGGCTCTGTTGCGGTTGACACTGGTATCTTTACTGGCCGCTCACCAAAAGATAAGTACATTGTTAAAGATGACACCACGCGCAATACCATGTGGTGGTCAGATCAAGGCAAAAACGACAACAAACCGATTACAACTGAAGTATGGGATGAGCTTAAAGAGCTTGTGACAACTCAGCTATCTGGCAAGCGCCTGTTTGTCATCGACGGTTACTGTGGTGCTAACCCTGATACGCGCTTAAGTGTACGTATTATTACTGAAGTAGCGTGGCAAGCGCACTTCGTTAAGAACATGTTCATTCGTCCAACAGACGAAGAGCTAGCAACGTTCGAACCTGATTTCGTGGTAATGAACGGTGCTAAAACAACTAACCCTAACTGGGAAAAGCAGGGGCTAAACTCTGAAAACTTCGTTGCTTTCAACCTAACAGAGCGCGTTCAAATCATCGGTGGTACTTGGTACGGCGGTGAAATGAAGAAAGGCATGTTCGCAATGATGAACTACCTACTTCCTCTGCAAGGCATTGCTTCAATGCACTGTAGTGCTAACGTAGGTGAAGAAGGCGATGTAGCGATTTTCTTCGGTCTATCGGGCACAGGTAAAACAACCCTATCAACGGATCCTAAACGTGAGCTAATCGGTGATGATGAGCACGGTTGGGACGACGATGGCATCTTCAACTTTGAAGGCGGTTGTTACGCCAAGACCATTCGTCTATCTAAAGAAGCAGAACCTGAAATCTACAATGCAATCCGTCGCGATGCGCTACTAGAAAACGTAACGGTTCGTGGCGATGGTTCTATCGATTTTGATGACGGTTCAAAAACCGAGAACACTCGTGTTTCTTACCCAATTCACCATATCGACAACATCGTTAAGCCAGTATCAAAGGCCGGTCACGCTCAAAAGGTTATCTTCCTGACTGCTGATGCATTTGGTGTGTTACCACCTGTTTCTAAACTGACTCCAGAACAAACGAAGTACCACTTCCTATCTGGCTTCACTGCGAAACTAGCAGGTACAGAGCGTGGTATTACTGAACCAACACCAACGTTCTCTGCGGCATTTGGTGCGGCATTCCTAACTCTTCACCCAACTCAGTACGCTGAAGTACTTGTGAAGCGTATGGAAGCGGCGGGCGCTGAAGCTTACCTAGTGAACACAGGTTGGAATGGCACAGGCAAACGTATCTCAATCCAAGATACTCGTGGCATCATCGACGCTATCCTAGATGGCTCAATCGACAACGCTGAGACTAAGGTTATCCCTATGTTTAACCTAGAAGTACCACTAGCGTTGCACGATGTTGACCCAGCGATTCTTGATCCACGTGACACGTACACTGACCCACTACAATGGGAAAGCAAAGCGAAAGATCTAGCAGAGCGTTTCATCAACAACTTTGATAAGTACACAGACAACGCTGAAGGTAAGTCACTGGTTGCGGCTGGCCCTCAACTGGACTAACCCAACATCTGCTCGGGCCAAGCTAAAAGCGAACGCCCAATTTAAAGTGATATTTTTGTAGCAAGCCCCTCTTTTGAGGGGCTTTTTTGTTGCTGCTTGTCCCTTTTTGTTCCACTCTGTTTTGAGACGATTGAAATTTAAGGCTTTCAGGGAATGAAAAAGGTATTCATGGTGTTCGGCATTGCGTTGGCTATCGCCGTTGCAACTATCGCAGCATTGCTATTAAGCCTACAAACCCAATACCGTACGGATATTACTAACTTTTTTATCAAACATGCGATTGAACAACGTGTGCTCATTGAAGATGTTGAGTACCAGGCGCCTTATCACATCACCTTAATGGGCATTACCCAAAGCCAACCTGAAAAACAAACACCGCTGTATATCGACAAGATTGACCTTTGGTTCAGCTCCAGCTCGATTACGGAGGCCAAACTGGTCTTTGAATCCGTTTTAATCAGTGGCCTACAGTTAGAAGCCGACGACCTAGAAACGCTCACCTCTTTATTTACCCAGCCAAGCATTAAGATCCACCAGCTGGCCATCAACAATCTCGACTTTTCAACCCCAGACTTTAACGCGCGAGGCATCGATCTTCAGATCTCAGATCCAACATGGGACGACAGCAACTCACTACTACCCTATGGCAAAACCCAACTTTCTGCCTCACAGCTGTATTGGCAAGGCGAAGCGTTCGATAACCTGTTGATTGATCTAGATCTTAAACCAAGTGATAGCACCCTGTATGGCGCTTCGTTTGACTGGCGTGGTGCCAAAATTTCTGGTCAAGCAGAGCAGTATCAGCAAAATTGGTCGTTGGTGAATGTGACCGTCGATGGCTTACGACTCAATCAGAAACAAACCCAAAACCTACTATGCAAAGAGTGGGATGTAGCAGGCATTCAGATCAATCACATCAATAGCTTAGATATTCTGCGTAGCGATGTAGAGTGGCAAGACGGCCACCTCGCAGCTTTTGATGCCTCACTAGAAAATATCCAACTGCCTTTTGAGCTGTGGAAGCAACAGAAAGCCATTTTCTCTCTGCAAGCAGAGGGAGTGACCATTGATGATGACATGTTCATAGAGCCAAGTATCAAGCTCAATTTAGATACGAACCAGATTCTGATTGAAGATTTCTATACTCAATTCCTACAAGGCACTGTTCAACTTAATGGCGAAGTAACCCCTAGCAGCATTCAATTAGCGCAGCTCGACCTGCAAGGCATAAAGTGGATTACGGAAAGCCAAGATAGCCCTCCACCCGCCACTCGCTTGATACCTTGGCTCACGCAGCTCCAGAATGTCGAAATTAGCCGAATTAACATAGAACGCAGCCAACTTATCCAACTCGCACAAAAGCCTTACTGGCAGGTCTCAGGATTACATATCGAGGGGTATCAAGTTCAACTTCTACAAGATAGAAAGCTAGGTCTGTGGCAAGGAAAGCTGATGGCCAGCGCGAATGATGCCAGCTACCAAAACATTATTAGCGCTCAACCAGTGGTTGAGATGAATAGCGAGCAAGGAAAATGGACGCTGACACGCCTGTTTATGCCACTAAAGCATGGCTATGTTGAAGCCAATGCGACACTCGATTTTAACCAAATCAGCAAGCCATGGAGCATAGATATTTCTGCCGATGGATTACCGATAGCTCCCATATTACAGCAACTTGAACTACCGCTCGACGCAACCGGTTATGGCGAATTTGAACTTCAAGCTGCGGGTTTATACGGCGATTCATTAATGCTCGGCTATTCCACAACAGGTCAACTCACTGGTAGCGTTCGCCAAGGTGTGATGACCTTTAATGATAAGCTTTCTGAAACATCGACTGATAACGTATTTGAAATCCCAGAGCTCAATGCGAATTTTGACCGTGGACGCTTCGCACTTGAACCAGTGCACATTATTGGTGCATCGGCAGCAGAGCAAAGCGAACAAAGGATTCAAACGTTAAATGGCGAAATTTCTGGAGAGCTCGACTTGCTAAAAACCGAGCAACACACTCTCTCTATTTCACTATCCGACCCATGCCACCAAATATCAGGAAAGCTCACCCAAGCTGAGTATTCCGAGATTAACGACTGCCAACAAAAAAGCGCCACTCCACAAGAGTAGCGCCTTCTATCTGTCTCTTTATCTGCTAGCTATTGTCAGCTATACGCTTACGTTGGAGTCTGGTGATAATCTCTTTTTGTAGTCAGGGATCAGCATATAGGTTCCCGTAAACTCAACCGCCTCCACGTCGCCACTGTTAATGGTCACGTGAATGATGATACGAGCTTTTCTTCCAGACGCGAGGCGATCTAAATCGCCACTGATCCCATCCAATGACGTGGATGCCACTGGGTTTTGCTCAACTGGATGACGGTAACGAATATTACTATCTGCTAGTACGATATCACCTGTCAACCCACGCTCCTTCATTAGTAACCAAGTCATACCCCAACCGGTTAAGGTCGCCAAGGTAAAGGCTGAGCCAGCAAACATGGTGTTATGAGGGTTAAGGTTTGGATTCAACTGAGCACTACACTCGAACTGATAACCCGTGTATTGGTTAATCTTGATGCCCATCTTGTCACTGATCGGGATCTGATGCTCCCAGCGCTGCTGAAGCTCATTACACCATTCTGGTTTGCGCAGTACATCAGCCATTGGATCAAGAGGTTTTACCATCTGTTGGTGACGCACAGGCCCACGTTGGTCGTTAATCTCACCACGACGCTCAAACTCATTCTTCTCATAGAATGAGATCGCATCTTCACGAGCATTACACACCAAACGCTTCGCACCTTCTTGACGTGCCAGTGACTCTAGCGCAACCAAGATAAGTGAGCCCATGCCTTTGCTTTGGCGAGAGTTCTTCACCGCCATATAGCGAATCTGCCCCTCTAGATCTGGGGTGATATAGAGACGACCAATCGCCATCGGGCGACCTCGACCATCAACAATCATGCGATGGTGACTCATTGGGTCATATTCATCGCGCTCTGAACCGACCGGCATTCGCCAAGGTTCACGGAGCATTTGCCAACGAAAATGGTAATACTTGTTCAGTTGATTTTCGGTGGTCGGGGTTATGAGTTTAAACATGCTTATTCCTTTAAGCCTAAACCTGCAGCCAGAATGTCACTGGGCCATCATTAACCAAAGACACTTTCATGTCGGCTGCGAATCGGCCACGTTCCGTTGGCAACACTGATTCACATTGGTCAGAGAAGTAGTTGTAAAGACGCTCTGCATCTTCTGGGTGAGCACCGCGAGAAAATCCAGCTCGTGTCCCTTTCTTGGTGTCAGCTGGCAAAGTGAATTGAGACACCACTAATACCTTACCTTCTACCTGCTTCACGTTAAGGTTCATTTTATCGTCTTCATCTCCAAAGACACGATAAGTGGTCACTCGTTCCATCAAACGTTTGGCTTTGGCTTCGTCATCACCTTTTTCTACACCTAACAGAACTAATAAGCCTTGCTCAATCTCACCCACTACTTCGCCATCAACACGGACGGCAGCTTCACTTACTCTCTGGATCAGTGCTATCACTGTTGTTTCCTTGCTCTGTAATTTTGTCTTTATCCGACGAGTGTACCATTTCTTGAGAGTCACTCCACTGTTCCTGCTCGCCCAACGCGGCCGTCACTTCAGCACCCACTAACACAATCAACCAGCACAAATAGACCCAAACAAAAAGAATGGGAATCGCCGCTAATGCGCCATAAATCAACTGGTAAGACGGAAACTGAGTAATGTAAGCTGCAAAGCCTTTCTTGCTGAGTTCGAACAACAGAGCCGCCACTAGAGAGCCAGCTGCCGCATGAGAAAAGTGAATCTTTTTGTTGGAAACCAACAGATACAGACCGAAAAACGCAAAGAATGAGGTAATCAAAGGGAGCTTGCGAATCACGGTATTAAAAGCACTCGACACGACTTCGTTTTGTAACAAGTTTAATGATGTCACATACGACGTTGCAGCAATGCTCGCTCCGATCAAAATAGGCCCAAGTGTTAGCACCATCCAATACATCGAAAAAGACAACACAGCACGTCGCTTTTCCGTTACTCGCCAGATGTAGTTTAGGTTTTTATCAATATTGGAGATCAGCATCAGAGCGGCAATGAATAAGAACACACTGCCCACCGCCGTCATCTTGCCGGTATTAGCAACAAACTCCAGTAAAGCACCATGCACCGCATCCCCGGAAGCGGGAACAAAGTTGGTAATAACGAAGTTTTGAATCACTAAACCAACATCAGCAAAAACTGAAAATGACGACAAAATAGAGAGCAAAACCGTCAACATCGGTACGATCGAGAGCAAAGTAATGTACGCCAAGTACCCTGCATTCACATTAACTCTATCGTGCGTCATCCGCGTAAGAAGATAGCGGGAAAACTGGATGCTTCCTGTAGCTGCCTTTTTTATCTTCAACTTGTAACTCCCTGGTAACTCGTTCATAGTCCTAATTAATATTCCGTTATATTAATCACAGTAAGTAAATGTTCAAAAATAGCGTAGGAAAAAGGCTTGAGAACAAGGCAGAGTTTTGTGATAAGTAGTTATTCTACAATCAAAAACTCTAACGCCGTTATCGAGCATTTTAACAAGCTAGGTTGAGCAGTTATTTACTACGATTGATATTATTTAACTATAGGAAACTAGGATGCCTTATTTAATAGTTATAGTCCTCTCTATTTTTACTCTTACTGGATGCCAATCAGCTTATTACTCCGCAATGGAGCAAGTGGGTTACCACAAGCGTGACATTATGGTCGACAGAGTGGAAGACGCTAAAGAGTCGCAACAGGACGCTCAGGAAGAGTTTACTAGCGCACTTGAAGCCTTGAGTAGCCTGACTAATTTTAGTGGCGGCGACCTTGAAGACATGTACAACAAGATTAATGATAAATACCAAAACAGCGAGAAAGCCGCGCAAAATGTCAGTGACCGAATTGCTGCGATTGAAGATGTGTCGGATGCGCTATTTGCAGAGTGGCAGGGAGAGTTGGACCTTTACACCAGCGATTCACTGCGTCGTTCAAGTGAGAAAAAGCTGCGTGAAACCAAATCATCTTACCAGACCATGCTTTCAGCGATGAAACGGGCTGAGAAGAAAATGGATCCGGTACTCAACACTCTTCGCGACAACACGCTTTATCTCAAACACAACCTCAATGCGAGTGCCGTTGGTTCATTGCAGGGAGAGTTTATGAGCTTAGAAAAAGACATCGCCTACGCAATAACACAGATGAATGCTGCGATAGCTGAGTCGGATAAGTTCTTAGCACAACTCAACCAAAAATAACGTTTCAGAGACAGGACACGATGAAGCCTATCATTATTACTGGCGGTCCCGGAGCCGGAAAAACAACTCTGATTAACGCCTTGGGTGACATGGGTTACCCAACCTTCGCAGAGTCCTCTCGCCACCTGATAGAACAGCAGAGCCAACTTGAGAACGGTATCTTGCCTTGGTTAGATCTTCCGGGGTTTGCTCACTTGTGCTTAATATTGATGAGTGAGCAAAAAGAGCAAGCGAGGCAGCAACCGGTAGCGTTTCTTGACCGTGCGATTCCAGATATCTGTGGTTACTTAGCTCAGGCGAACCTTGAGATTGATGAGAACTACCGAGAAGCGAGCCAAGACTATCACTCCCAAGTCCTATTCTGCCGCCCTGAAGCTTCTATCTATGTTCAAGATGAAGTGCGCCCTTATCCCTTTGAAGAAGCACTAGAGATTCACTGCGCGTTAGTCAGAGTCTACCAAGAGCTTGGCTATGCGATAGTCGAGGTGCCATTTTTGCCAGTCAAAGAACGGGCTCTATTTGTTAAAAGCCACCTAGGTATCAAAAGCTAACTACCCAACTCAGTCGTTCCTCCCTCTTGAGGATAACGAATACTTGAATGCCCTTCGTATCTCGCATCTCGCATCTCGTTTACTCGTATCAACTCTAACACCACATAAAACAAAAGCCCCGAGCAGCTAGGCTACTCGGGGCTTTCTTATTTATTCTAAAACGTATTGCTTGAATAGCTAGAAGCTAGTCAGCTGGCGATTAAGCCTTAGCTGGACGTGCTGCACGCTTACGTTCGTTTTCAGTAAGAAGCTTCTTACGGATACGTACGTTTAGTGGCGTTACTTCTACTAGTTCATCTTCATCGATAAACTCAAGAGCTTGCTCTAGAGTGTGCTTGATCGGTGGAGAAAGAACTTGTGCTTCATCAGTACCAGATGCACGAACGTTCGTTAGTTGCTTACCTTTCAGACAGTTTACTGTCAGGTCGTTTGAACGGTTGTGAATACCGATTACTTGACCTTCATAAACTTCATCAGCGTGCTCTGTAAATAGACGACCACGAGCTTGAAGGAAGAACAATGCGTAAGTCAGTGCTTTACCAGTCGCGTTCGAGATTAGAACACCGTTGTTACGTTGACCAATGATACCGCCTTTGTAAGGACCGTAGTGATCGAACGAGTGGTAAATAAGACCAGAACCAGACGTCATTGTAAGGAATTCAGTTTGGAAACCGATAAGACCACGAGAAGGCATCATGAAGTCCATGCGAACACGGCCTTTACCATCTGGTGCCATATCTGTTAGCTCACCCTTACGTAGACCGATGCTTTCCATGATCGCACCTTGGTGCTCTTCAACTACATCGATAGTAACCGTTTCGAACGGTTCCATTTTCTGACCATCTTCTTCTTTGATGATTACTTCTGGACGAGATACTGCTAGCTCGAAACCTTCACGACGCATGTTTTCGATCAGGATAGAAAGGTGAAGTTCACCACGGCCTGATACGCGGAAACGGTCTGGACTTTCAGTTTCTTCAACACGTAGTGCAACGTTATGAACCAATTCTTTTTCAAGACGCTCAAGGATGTTACGTGAAGTTACAAACTTACCTTCTTTACCCGCGAACGGAGAAGTGTTTACTTGGAACGTCATTGTTACTGTTGGTTCATCAACAGACAGTGGTTCCATTGCTTCAACAGTGTTTACGTCACAGATAGTGTCTGAAATTTTCAACTCACCAAGACCTGTGATTGCAATGATGTCGCCAGCGTTAGCTTGTTCTACTTCGTGACGCTCAAGACCTAGGTAACCAAGTACAGTACCTACTTTACCGTTACGTTTTTTGCCTTCAGCATTCACGATAGTTACTTGTTGGTTTGGCTTAACAGAACCACGAGTAACACGAGCAACACCGATAACACCTACATAAGAGCTGTAATCAAGTTGCGAAATTTGCATTTGTAGTGGACCGTCAAGGTCAACTGCTGGCGCTTCTACTGTATCAACAACAGCTTGGAACAATGGTTCCATGTTCTCGCCAGTTTCACCTTCAGTCATTGTTGCCCAACCGTTTAGAGCTGAAGCGTAAACAACGGTGAAGTCTAGTTGCTCATCTGTAGCACCTAGGTTGTCGAAAAGGTCGAATACTTGATCCATAACCCAATCAGGACGAGCGCCTGGGCGGTCAATCTTGTTGATTACAACGATTGGCTTAAGACCGTGTGCGAATGCTTTTTGCGTTACGAAACGAGTTTGAGGCATTGGGCCATCAACTGCGTCAACGATAAGCAGAACAGAATCAACCATAGACATGATACGCTCAACTTCACCACCGAAGTCCGCGTGTCCCGGAGTATCTACGATGTTGATGCGGTAATCATTCCAGTTGATTGCTGTGTTCTTAGCAAGGATTGTAATGCCACGCTCTTTTTCGATGTCATTCGAATCCATGACACGCTCTTCAGCTTCACCACGAGACTCAAGAGTGCCTGACTGTTGTAGTAGTTTATCAACCAAAGTCGTTTTACCGTGGTCAACGTGCGCGATGATCGCGATATTTCTTAACTTATCAATCTGTGGAGTAGACATGGATTCTCGATTCACTCATAAAAGTAGCCGTCACTTATCTCAAAAGTTTGGATAATAACCGCTAGCTTGATTTAAAAAACGGTCAATAATATACCAGATTCTAGACAAAAACCCAGAAATATGTGATCTGAACCAAGGCTTTTTTCTTTATTAGCGATTCATATCCGCTTAACTTTGGTTCCGTACAGTGTCTAGTCGACTAATTCGTAGGGTTATCGAAAAGTATCACCCGCGAAGTGGGCAACCAAATCTCAGGTAAAATAACAAAAGTGGATTGACAACTTAGGCAATTCATTGCTGAATGGTGTTCGCTTATGTCTCATCTTGGTGCACAGATAAATAGTTGCACCAATACCGTGCAACCAAAGATCATTTTGGTGCAAAAGTCAGAGTTCGCAAATCAAGAAAACAAGTAAATCATTGAAATTAATGGAATAATTTTTTGGCACGTTTTTGGCTATAGATAAATCAGCATCGATTAATGCACGTATAGACATTAATCAATGCTGGTTTCAACCGAATCGAGCTAATACCGAATTAATAACACTGGAGGTTATCCAAGATGTCAGTAGAAAATGTACTATCCCTGATCCAAGAGAACGAAGTTAAATTTATCGACTTACGTTTTACTGATACAAAAGGTAAAGAGCAGCACATCTCTATTCCTTCTCACCAAGTTGATGCAGACTTCTTCGAAGAAGGCAAAATGTTTGACGGCTCTTCAGTAGCTGGTTGGAAAGGCATTAATGAATCTGACATGGTAATGATGCCAGACGCAGCTTCTGCTGTACTGGACCCATTCACAGAAGATGCAACGCTAAACATCCGTTGTGACATCCTTGAGCCTGCAACAATGCAAGGCTACGACCGTGACCCACGCTCTATCGCTAAACGTTCTGAAGAATACCTACGTTCTACGGGTATCGCAGACACAGTTCTAGTGGGTCCAGAGCCAGAATTCTTCCTATTCGATGACGTTAAGTTCTCAAACGACATGTCTGGTTCGTTCTTCAAGATTGATGATGTAGAAGCAGCTTGGAACACAGGTTCTGACATCGAAGGCGGTAACAAAGGTCACCGTCCTGGCGTTAAAGGCGGTTACTTCCCAGTAGCTCCTGTCGATTCATCTCAAGATATCCGTTCAGCAATGTGTCTAGTAATGGAAGAGATGGGCCTAGTTGTTGAAGCTCACCACCACGAAGTTGCAACTGCGGGTCAAAACGAAATCGCAACTCGCTTCAACACGCTAACAACAAAAGCGGATGAGACTCAAATCTACAAGTACGTTGTACACAACGTTGCGCACGCATTTGGCAAAACAGCGACATTCATGCCTAAGCCACTAGTTGGTGACAACGGTTCTGGCATGCACGTTCACATGTCATTGAACAAAGATGGACAAAACTTGTTTGCTGGTGATAAGTACGGCGGCCTATCTGAAATGGCTCTTTACTACATCGGTGGTGTAATCAAGCACGCTCGCGCAATCAACGCATTTGCTAACCCATCAACGAACTCATACAAGCGTCTTGTACCTGGTTTCGAAGCACCTGTAATGCTTGCTTACTCAGCACGTAACCGTTCTGCTTCTATCCGTATCCCAGTAGTACCAAGCCCGAAAGCACGTCGTATCGAGCTACGTTTTGGTGACCCAGCAGCTAACCCATACCTATGCTACTCAGCAATGCTTATGGCTGGCCTTGACGGTATTAAGAACAAGATCCACCCTGGCGAAGCTATGGATAAAGATCTATACGACCTTCCTGCAGAAGAAGCAGCTGAAATCCCAACAGTTGCAGAATCTCTACAAGGTGCTCTAGCAGCACTTAACGAAGACCGTGAGTTCCTAACGGCTGGTGGCGTATTCTCTGACGACTTCATCGATTCTTACATCACTCTGAAATCTGATGACGTACAGCGCGTGAACATGGCTACACACCCACTTGAGTTTGAACTGTACTACTCAGTTTAACCCTTAGTCGGTTAGCATGTAATTCTTACTGCAGTAAAAGCTATTGCAACATGTAAGAAGCACTAAAAAATATTAGGCTCGCCTCGCAGGCGGGCCTTTTTTCTATTCTCCCTCCCCCAGCTTCCTCGTACCATATCTTAAACAAAGCCCTCAGAGGCTGTTGCTATAAATACAATAAAATCAATAACAAAACTAACGTCAAACGTGAAAACACCTAACGGTGGAAAGAGGCTAACGATATGAAAAACATACTGTTCCTAATCGGATTAACAGTCGCATTCTCGTGCTCTGCTCAAACGGTGTACACCTGGGAAGATGAGGATGGTGTGCTTCACTTTAGTGATACCCCTACAGATCGAGGTGCGGAGGCTCTGCGCCTACCTGACGTACAAGCTTCCGCGCCTGCTCCTAAATTTGAGGCTTCAACGCCTGTTGACGCTGCAGATCCCTCTACAAGTAAAACGGCAACACCAGCTCAAGCTCAGAAAAAAACAGATAACACGAAACGAGAGATACCCGCTCAGTTAGCCCTCAGCATGCTGACTCCAGTTCATGATCAAACCATCCGCAGCAACCGTGGCTTAATCCCAATAAAAATAGAACTCAACCGCAAGCTTGGTATTGGAGAGCAGTTGCAATTGATGCTCGATGGTCGTCGTTATGGCGCTCCACAAACCCAACCTAATTGGGAATTGAAAGGTATCAATCGAGGCACTCACACCATTGCAATTCAAGCACATAGAAGCGGCAAGCTTATTGCATCTACTAGTCCAGTCACCGTGTATTTACATCGAGCGACGCTCAAGTAAGCCAATGTGTTAAAAGAGGCCAAATTACCTCTATTTTTCACCTGATCGAAGCAGCTTTCAGCGACTCTAATGAATTATCTTTAGCTTCTGGTTGATATGCGCCATACTTGAACTTAGCTTCGCACCAATTTGGTGCAGTGAGAAAAACACCAGTTCAAGGACGAAATAGTGAATCGATCAGCCAAAAGCGACAGCATAGATACACATCATCTTTCCAGCGCCATTCTCGACAATATGGTGACCTCAACATTGATGCTCGATGAGCAACTGTATGTCCGATATGCCAACCCGGCGGCTGAACAACTCTTTTCGCAAAGTGCACGACGTATCGTTGATCACCCTCTGAGCCAACTTATCCAGCACGCCTCACTGGATTTAGCGCTGTTGACTCAACCGCTACAAAGTGGCCAAAGCATTACCGACAGTGACGTTACCTTTGTGGTTGATAACCGCCCACTAATGCTTGAGGTAACAGTGAGCCCAATATCTTGGCAGCGAGAAACGCTGTTATTGGTTGAGATGCGCAAGATAGACCAACAAAGACGCCTCAGCCAAGAGCTCAACCAACACGCACAACAACAAGCGGCTAAACTATTGGTACGCGGATTAGCCCATGAGATTAAGAATCCATTGGGCGGATTAAGAGGAGCCGCGCAGCTACTTGGTAAAATGCTTCCTGATCAGTCCCTTAATGAATATACGCAGATCATTATTGAACAAGCCGACCGCCTGAGAGCTTTGGTCGATCGCCTGCTTGGGCCACAGAAACCGGGGACCAAATCGGAAGAGAACCTTCACCAAATACTTGAAAAAGTAAGGCAACTCGTCGAGCTAGAATCAGGTTCAACACTCGTCATCGAACGAGACTACGACCCGAGCCTACCGGACATCTTGATGGATTCAGCACAGGTAGAACAAGCCATGCTCAATATAGTGAGCAACGCAGCTCAGATTCTGAAGGCTCAAGAATCAGGGAAAATCACCATTCGCACCAGAACGGTGCATCAAGCAAACATTCATGGTCAGCGACACAAACTCGCCGCTCGCATTGAGATCTGCGACAACGGCCCGGGTATCCCCGATGAATTGAAAGACACCCTGTTCTACCCAATGGTCAGCGGACGAGAAGGAGGCACTGGCTTAGGGCTATCGATATCTCAAAACCTGATCGATCAGCACAACGGAAAAATAGACGTTGAAAGCTGGCCAGGTAATACCACATTCACGATTTATTTGCCGATATAAGCGAAGCCTTGATTCCCACAGGAAACAACGTTTCATCGGCAACAACGAATACCGAACAATAAAAACAACAATGATTATCACAATAGATTTGGCTGCAAAGGAATTGAATTATGAGTAAGGGATACGTTTGGGTCGTCGATGACGACAGCTCTATCCGCTGGGTAGTAGAGAAAACACTTTCATCTGCGGATATAAAGTGTGAAACATTTGCTGATGCAGAGAGCGTATTACTTGCTCTTGAGCGCGAGACGCCAGATGTATTGGTATCTGACATTCGCATGCCCGGCATTGACGGTATCGAGCTTTTGCATCAGGTTCATCAACGCTCTCCCGACCTGCCAGTGATCATTATGACCGCGCACTCAGACCTTGATGCGGCGGTCAATGCTTATCAAAAAGGCGCTTTTGAGTATTTGCCAAAGCCGTTTGATATCGATGAGACACTGACTTTAGTAGAGCGAGCAATCGCCCACAGCCAAGAGCAAAAGCGAGAACAAGCCAGCGAAGTAACCGAAGACACCAACGCGCCAGAAATCATTGGCGAAGCGCCTGCGATGCAGGAAGTCTTCCGCGCCATTGGTCGTTTGTCTCGGTCATCCATTTCCGTGCTCATCAATGGTGAATCAGGTACAGGTAAAGAACTAGTCGCACACGCCTTACATCGTCACAGCCCAAGAGCGAAAAAGCCCTTTATCGCCCTAAACATGGCAGCCATTCCCAAAGATCTCATCGAGTCAGAGCTGTTTGGCCATGAGAAAGGCGCGTTTACTGGAGCCAACAGCGTTCGCCAAGGACGCTTCGAGCAAGCCAACGGGGGTACTCTGTTTCTTGATGAGATTGGCGACATGCCACTCGATATTCAGACTCGACTACTGCGCGTGCTGTCTGATGGCCAGTTTTATCGCGTAGGTGGACATTCTGCGGTTAAGGTCGATGTTCGTATCGTTGCCGCAACCCACCAAGATCTTGAGCGCTTAGTACATGACGGTGGTTTCCGTGAAGACCTTTTCCATCGACTCAACGTCATCCGAATCCATATTCCGGCACTACGCGAACGTAAACAGGACATTGAAAAGCTGACTCACCACTTCCTAGCATCAGCCGCTGAAGAGCTTGGCGTAGAAGTGAAGACACTACACCCAGAGACCATTTTAAAGCTCAATCAGCTCAATTGGCCGGGTAACGTGCGTCAGCTTGAGAACATTTGTCGTTGGTTAACAGTAATGGCGAGCGGCAGCGAAATACTCCCTTCGGATCTACCTCCTGAGTTGTTGGAAGAGAAGGTAGTGATCAGCGAAGGTACTGATGGTAATTGGCAACAACTGCTGGCTAATTGGGCCAAGAGTGCGCTTGATTCCGGCGAAAAAGAGCTGCTGACTTATGCTCTACCCGAGTTTGAACGTATATTATTAGAGGCCGCACTCAACCATACTAATGGCCATAAACAAGATGCAGCGAAAGTTTTAGGATGGGGAAGAAATACCCTTACTCGTAAACTCAAAGAGTTGTACTGATCTTTATATGCATTTAGATGCATATTTTTTAAAGCTAAAAAGGTGTCGCTTGCTTTGAATAGTATCGGTACAATTACAGTACACTATCTATCCAAACTGTAGCTAAAGATGTCTTTGAAAACACAAATTACCTTGAGAACCGCAGTGGTTCTGCCATTCGTGATGATATTTCTCTTCACTATGGGCGTAATGATTTTCACTCAAAAGCAAAGCTACAAAGAGATGGTGAGTGATATTAGTGCACGCCAACTAACATCACTCACAGATAATGTTCATCAAAGCCTTGCCGATTTTTTAGAAAAGCCATTTCACGCTAACCTTTCACTAAGTCATAACATCGGTTATCACAACCTTTATAAAGAGGGAAATCTTAGTCAGGTTCAAGACTATATTCTTTATAAGTTTTCTGCGCATTTTCAAGCGATACCTCAGCTTGATGTGATCGGCTTTGGTTCTGAAGATGGTAACTATGTCGGCTTTCGAAAAGAAGTTAACAACGGCTACACCTTGATGGCCCGAGATGATCGAACTCAAGGCAAACTTGTCATTTATCGTGGTAATGCGATTAGCGGAGACATTCGAACCATAATTTCAGGTTATGATCCTAGAGTTCGCCCTTGGTACACTCCAGTAGTGACACAGAACAAGGCTGTATGGTCATCAATTTATGCCAATGCAGATGAACGACAAGAGATCACTTTATCGGCTCTCGCTCCTATTTATAGTGACAACGAGCTCAAAGGCGTCCTCGCCAGTGATATCAAGATCCACACCTTTAATGCTTTTCTCAAAGAGCTAAAAGATGAAACAGATGCTTCTGTTTATATTATTGATAAGCAACAGCGCTTAGTCGCTCATTCGGGCGGAGGCAGCGTGGTCTCTTGGGGAACAGGACAAACAGACAAAGGCCAGCGCTTGTTAGCAACAGAGAGTGCTAACGCGGTAATACGTGAAAGTGCCCGTTATGTAGATAAGTTTCATCTAATCGATGATTTAAATGTGCAGCGCTTTAGTTTTAATTTAGATAACGAACGATATTTCAATCAGCTTACCCCTTATGAAGATAAGTACGGCATCACTTGGATTATTGGTATGTCGATCCCAGAAAGTAGCCTACTTGGTGAATTACCAAAAAACCAAAGAAACAGCTGGTTACTCGGTCTAACGCTCAGTTGCATTGGTATTATCGCTGGATTAATTGCCTTTAATCGCGTAACTCAACCCATAACTTCAACTGCAGGCGCAGCAAAGCGCCTTGCCAAAGGTGACTGGGATACGAGCATGCCAAAAACGGGCAATATCTATGAAATTAGCATGTTAACTGCGTCATTTAATGAAATGACCAACAACTTAAAGGCTTCTTTTCAGGCGTTACAGGCTCAACTTACCTATGACTCATTAACCAAACTGTATAGTCGTGAAGGCTTTATTGATACAGCCAAGAAAAACCCTGAAAACGAAAAAGGTACACTTTACTTAATTGGTATTGACCGCTTCCGAGATATTAATGATAGCCTCGGCCATTACAATGGTGACCAACTGCTTATCATTGCGGCCGCTCGTTTAAGAGGTACGCTACCATCGAACTTCCTGTTAGCTCGAACTGGCGGAGATGAATTTGCGATTTACGCTCCTAACATCAATCAAATAGATGACGTTCAACTACTGACGAGTCGCTTACTTCGAATCTTTACCTCCCCATTTGCCATGGAATCAGAAAGCGTGGTCATCAAAGTATCAATGGGTGTCGTGAATGTCTCGAACGTCAACGACATTACACTGCTGCTACGCAACAGCAGCATAGCCTTGAGCAACGCAAAGCAAGACAAAACCAGCGTCAGTATTTACAGCCCGGAGATGGGCAAAGCATCGAGATATCGTACCAAGATGCTGGCACGTCTTAACAAGGCAATTGAGCTTCAGCAGTTCGAGCCTTTCTATCAGCCTATAATCGACCTTGAATCTGGAGCAACCATAGGTGCCGAGGCTTTGGCTCGTTGGGTAACGGACGAGGGTATAATCTCACCTTTGGAGTTCATTCCTTTAGCAGAAGAAACAGGATTGATCTACGACATTGGTAAGCAGATTTTGCACAAGTCATGTCGAGATACCGCAATTGCGATTGAATCTGGAAAATGGAATAAAGACTTCTCTATTCACGTTAACTTATCTGTCGACCAACTGAGTGAAAGCGGATTCATTGAATTGGTTAAAAGCACGCTGCGTGACACCAAATTACCAGCCCAAAACCTGACGCTAGAGATCACTGAATCACGCATCGTCGACAATGACCAAACCATCATCGATAATATGCTGACGCTAAAAGCACTAGGTATCTCGATTGCAATTGATGACTTTGGTACCGGCTATTCGTCACTGGCTTACTTACACAAACTGCCATTTGATTGCTTAAAGATCGATCGCAGCTTCGTCAGTAAGTTGGAAAAAGAGAACCTAGACAGCTCCATCGTCGCGGCCATCGTCAACATAACCAAGGGTTTCAAAGTGAGTTTGGTAGCAGAAGGCGTTGAAACACAACAACAAGCTGAACTACTCAAGCAGCTTCAATGTCCGTTAGCTCAAGGGTTCTTATACAGTCGTCCAGTTCCGTTTGACCAATGGCCTACCGACCTCGGCACCAAGCAAAATGCTAAGTTTAAAACGAATAACAAAATCGAACAAAACGCAGAGGCCAAACAGAGCACCAAAGAGAACCTCGCCTAAATCAGGCACAAATCGAATGAGTCAGATACAAAAATACCAGCATGATGCTGGCATTTTTTATGTTTCTATTCTCTATCGAGTTATTAGATGACGCGAGAGAATTGCTGTTGGCGAGCCTTGGCACGTAGGTATTTATCAAAACACATACAGATGTTACGGATCAGCAAACGGCCACGCAAAGTTACGCGGATTTCTTTGTCATCGACTTCAACCAACTCATCGTTGATAAAGGTTTGTAGAAGCTCTAAATCTTCTTTGAAGTAGCGATTAAAGTTAACCGAGAACTCAGATTCGATCATTGTTTTATCAAGCTTGAAGTTACAAATCAGCTGCTTGATCACTTCACGACGTAGAAGGTCGTCACTGTCTAGTGCAACACCTTTCCAAAGTGCATGGCGCAGGTCATTCACTTGAGCGTAGTACTTCTTCAGCTCTTTCTGATTTTGTGCGTAAGCATCACCAACCATAGAAATCGCAGAAACACCGAAACCAATTAAGTCAGCTTCACCTTGGGTCGTGTAGCCTTGGAAGTTACGATGCAGAATACCTTCACGTTGTGCTACGGCTAGCTCATCTTCAGGTAGTGCGAAGTGATCCATACCAATGAACTGGTAACCCGCACCGGTTAGCGTCTCGATAGTATCTTGTAAGATAGCCATCTTCTCTTTAGCTTCAGGTAGGTCTTCATCTTTTATCTTACGCTGCGCAGCAAACAGTTGCGGCATGTGTGCGTAGTTAAATACAGATAAACGGCCCGGCTTCATTTCTAACACTTGCTTCAATGTTTCAGCGAACAAAGCTTGAGTCTGCTTTGGTAGGCCGTAGATCAAATCCAGGTTAGTTGAACGGAAGCCTAGCTCTGTCGCACGTTGAACCATTGCAATAATGAACTCTTCATCTTGCTCACGGTTAACCAGCTTCTGTACTTCTTTATTAAAGTCTTGCACGCCAATGCTCAGGCGGTTGAAGCCTTCATTTCGAAGGTGGTCAAGTACGTCTAGCTCAATCTCACGCGGGTCAACTTCAATACTGATTTCAGCGTCAGCGGTGAAGTTAAACTCTTCACGCAAAATGCCCATCAAACGAGTGATTTGTGTTTTGGTCAAGAACGTTGGTGTACCACCACCGAAGTGCAGTTGAGTCACTTTACGGCCATTCAATAAAGAGGCGCGCTGGCGGATTTCATGTTCAATCACATCCAAGTACTCATCCGCTTTATGCGAGTGACGAGTAATGACTTTATTACAACCACAGTAGTAACAAAGCTTGTGACAAAATGGGATATGCACGTAAAGAGAGAGTGGACGATCAGGATATTGAGTACACGCCATGTCGTAATCAGCGACGGTAAACGCTTCATGAAACTCCAACGCAGTTGGGTATGAGGTGTAACGAGGTCCCGAATAGTTGTACTTGTTTAAGATCTCTTGATCCCAAACGATTTGCTGATTCGTTGTTACTGGCTTGCTCGACATAGCGGTATTTCCAATTTAGATCCGCGAGAACCTAAGGTCTCTCAAATCATTTTACATACATTAAAATATAGACGGGTTATTTTGCCACACGACCTGTAAGGTCGTTCCAAGACAAAATCAATTTTTTAGACAAAAACTCAGAACTGCTAGCTTGATCACTAACAAAGCGTCGGGATTAACGAGACGCAAAAGGTAAGAAGGCTCATTTAACATCATCTGTTAAAGACAAAACGTATTAAAGACGTGAGTCTTAAAAGCTGTATGCCTCAAAACAGCGCGTCTTGAAAACTAAATGTTAAACAAGCCTCTATTTTAAAAGTCTTAGCGACTAGATCATCTGAATGTTGATTTGGTTGTTGAGAGGTTTAACCTTCTCTTGCAACCTTTTCAGATCTTCGATGACCGCATCATTCAAGCGAGTCTCTGCCTTATGGCGCGTGAGATTCTGCTGCATGCGTTCTTTCTTCGTCAGTTCCTGTCTTGCCTCTCCGCGAGCCATATCTTTTACGATATGGTACAGCTCAGAAAGAGCAGGATATTCAGAATCAAAATCGACACGCTCATCACCCTGAACATTATCCATAATGATACACACTCGGATACTGATCTCAGGTAAGTCACATTGCCCTTGAATGCCCGCTAAGCACAAAGTATTTACGTTTTCGTAAATCGTCGCGTTACGTTTTTCAATGGCTAGTGCTTGATGCTGCTTTTGCAACTCCGTCTGCTTCTTCACTTGAAGTAGAAGGTAACCTGCGTAAGAGCCCAAGCCGAGAATGATAATTCCACCAGCAATTGCTAATAAGGTTACATTCATTGGCTATTAACCTTTAAAGCTGTCTAAATCGAAATCTTCGAATTGAGATAGCAAGTCTTCGTCAGAGCTCGCTTTCTTCTTAGAGGCAACCGGTGCTTCTTCGAAGATCTCTTCTTCATCGTCTTCTGGCTCTAGTAGACCTAAGCGGCCCATTAGGTGTTCGATACGATCAAGTTTCTCATCAACAAACTTCTGTAGACCAGCACCTAGGTTTTCACCATTTTCGATACGATCTAGCAGTGTGTTCAGTTGAGCATCATTCTCAAGCATCTCTAACTCTTGTTCGTTAGATAGCTTGCGCTCTTGTTTAGTCGGCTTCTTCGCTGGTTCAACGATCAGCGGGATTTTTTTCTTGCTGCCTAAACGAGGGTCACGAGCTTGTGCAGCTTTACGCTGTTTTGCTTCGCTACCATCAGAGTGACGGCTGCCAGACTTAAGGCCTTTACGCTTTTTAACACGCTTACGTTCACGACCTTCAACATCAGATTCACTACGGTTACGAGTAACCATAGGCTCCGGAGCGCCAAGTGCTCCCGGCTTTCTTGATTTCTTACTACGACCCATTACTGCACTTTCCTCAGTAAAATTACATCATTTCCAAAAAATTCTAGTTCGAGCTTATCCCGCTCTGCCAAAAACTGGAATGTTTGACGACTAAAGAAGACGACATGTGTCGGGTCATTCTTGTAGTGCCAACCAGCAAACGCGTCTACGTCTATTACTAGTTTAGTCATAAGACCAATCCAGCCCTTGGGTTTAACTAAATTCAACCATTGCTGCCACACTTTGTCTGGGTGGTAAAGATGCTCTATCACCTCCGTGGCAGTCATAAAGTCATACGTTTTTTCCAACACAGAAGCTTCTGGGTGGTAATAGATATCGTACAACTCCATGGTGTGTCCGGCTTCTTCTAACATAATAGATAGCGTAGGGCCTGGGCCACAACCAAAATCCAACCCTTGTGAGTTAGATGAAATTTTGTCTGTTAGTGGATCCGCGATGCGAGATAGAAAACGGCGATAGCCTGCATCACTAGGATCGTTCTCATGGAGATCATAGTGTGCTTTTTCTTCTTTTGCTTCTAACCTTTGTTCAGGTTTAACAAATACCAGTTCACATTGCTGACACTGCAGATAGGCTCTGCGTTTGTCTTCAAAATAGTGATTCACGCCTTGGTGATGGCATAAGGGACAAGTATACATAGCACATCCTTAAACAGGGATGCGAAACATACCAGAAACTGAGTTTATAGTGGAGAGGTATTGGGTGTTTTTTCATCAAATCAATAAAAAAAGCGATAGGAAAACCTATCGCTCTCTAAATCTGCCTATATCGGCCAAAATTTGCATACTCAACTTGGTACACAAATCTCCATTTGTTATTGGTGCTTTCCATGCCAAATTTGTTTGTTGTTCATCGTCCTGATGAGTTTTGGCTATCCTTTTCTAACACCTTGTTGCTGGGCTGTCCTAGCCTGATCCGTTTCTGTCTATACCGTTAGACTAGATGACCATCCGTATCTAAGTCAGCTCCTAGCTGATGGCGGCTACTTTACCTTTTTACAAAAAGACTACAAGAGTGCGAGCTCACACTTTTGTACACAATTCGAACACGCATTGATAAATTAGACATTAACACAAACCGGATATATAAAATCAATACAAAAGAAAACGCCCCAACCATTACTGATCGGGGCGTCTCTTCAATCTCGCTCGAACGTACATTTCATTACTCTGGCTAAGAGCAAGAAACCGACATATTAGTGTAAACCACCAACGTACTTCGATAAGGTATCAATATCTGCGTCTGTTAACTTTTTAGCTACATCACGCATCATCGCATTCATGTCGTTATTACGGTTACCATCGCGGAATTTCTCAAGTTGAGCCTTGATGTAATCTGCGTGCTGACCTGAAATCTTAGGGAAACCAGAAAGTTCGGTACCATTACCACGAGGGCCGTGACAAGCAATACAAGCCGTTACGCCGCGTTCTGCGTTACCCGCAGTGTAAAGAACCTTACCTTCATCTACTACATTTTCAGGAGTAGAGTTACTAGAGATAGGGAGAGATGCGTAGTATGCCGCTAGGTCAGCCATATCTTCTTCAGATAAAGGCATCGCCATTGCACCCATTACAGGCTCGTAACGACCTTGTTTACCACCACTCGTCATACCTAGCTTAAGCTCTTTTAACTGCTTCTCTAGATACTTCTCATGTTGACCAGCCAGCTTAGGATACTGAGTGATCAGACTGTTGCCGTCAGCACCGTGGCAGGCAACACATGTTTGTGATTTGGCTTTACCAGCTTCAATACTACCTTGAGCCCATACTGAGCAGCTGGCTAAAAGACTCAAAATTAGCGCTAATTTCTTCATGACATTCCATTATAATTATCAAGCTTCCAGTACCACTCTATGTTGCCACTCATGGTACAATAGGCGACCTTATGCCGAGCACGGTTATTTTACACAAATTCACAAAAAAGTAATCAATCGACTACACAAAGTCGAGATGGAGTTAACAGTGAGCGTAAAAATTCATTATCAAAACACGCATTTCATTACCAGTGCACCTGATATTCGTCACTTACCAGAAGACGAAGGGATCGAAATTGCGTTTGCAGGACGCTCCAATGCTGGTAAATCTAGCGCACTAAACCGCGTTACAAACCAAAAAAGCTTGGCGAAAACCAGTAAAACCCCAGGTCGAACTCAGCTAATTAACCTATTTAAGGTTACCGACGGCTGTCATATTGTCGATTTACCGGGATATGGCTTCGCTCAAGTACCGCTTGAGATGAAGAAAAAATGGCAGAAGTCGCTAGGTGAATACCTACAACGACGTGAAAGCCTAAAAGGTTTAGTGGTATTGATGGATATCCGTCACCCAATGAAGGAGCTTGACCAACAAATGATCTACTGGGCTATCGATAGCCGCATCCCAGTACAGGTTTTGTTAACAAAAGCAGACAAGCTGAAAAGCGGTGCGCGTAAAGCACAGCTACTGAAAATCCGTAACGATGCGAAATCTTTCGGTGGTGATGTAGCGGTTGATGTCTTCTCTTCAATGAAGGGCATCGGCGTTGACCAACTGCGTGCCAAGATGGATGAGTGGTTTGCACCTGTGTTTGCTGATCAAATCATTGATGAGCTAGCGGACGAAGAGCAAAACGACTCAGAGTAATTCCTCTATCTAGAGCTTTATCTATTAATTAGAGGTTAAAGCACTGACAACACGTGATTTAGCCTTATCAATACCCTGCCTTTTATAGGTGGGGTATTTTTTTACCCACAAATTAGTGAGTTAAACCTAGATCTTGAGAGTTAAAGACAAGATTAATCAGTTAGAAGCGAGAGAAGTGAACCATACTAAAAGACAACCTTTAACAAACTAAACAGTGAGAAAGGAATACTCATGTGGAAAAAACCCTTGGCGACCATCGCACTTATATTGATCTCATTTTCCGGTGTAGCATCTGAAGCGGAACAGCCCAAGACCGAGGCCGCTCTAGTCAATGTTGATATGACTTTAGACCTAGATGGTATGGAAAAGTATGCAAAAGACGCGAGTGAGTCCCTTGAGGTGATATCGCAATCTTTGCAGGCGATAGTCAACAACCCCAACCTCAGCAATGACCAACAACAAGCCCTGAATCAAACCGTTGAAAGCATCAATCAGCTTGCGAGCTCCACCAAGACATCACTCAATCAACTCCCACAAGTCTTAGACCAATCTCGACTCGCCTTTAAGAAAACCAGTCAATTACTGCTAGATGATATCCAAACTAAAATCATTATTGCGTTGGCAGCCGTTATCGCTGTCATTGTTATCGCGTTGACCGCTATCTATCTACTTATCCTAAAACCCATGCAGCAAACCTTAGTGGAAGCGACCAACAATATCTCTTCTATGGCGCAATCTATCCAGATCACGGCCGAAGCTCTGAAATACAGCACCGAGAAACAACAGGAAATCATGGACTACATTGAGCATTCACCCACTCAATGTCCTGATAAATAAGACGTAAGCGATCAATGTATTATGAGTTACTTGTAAAATAAAAGTTATTTTCAAGAATAAAACAATGCACTTAGAGACGGATTAAAATTACCAATTGCTGATTGAATTCCAGATCTAAGGCAATCAAGTGTTTATCACGCTGCTTGGGGGAAACGTAACAAAAGGCACTAAAAATGGGAGATTTTACGGGGGAATAGTAGGTTGGAGATATTTTTCTTTCGCACAAGAAAAAACGCCCCAGTCAAATACTGACTGGGGCGGCTGAATCAGCCTAATCCAATAACGTGAAACAAAAGGTCTGAAAGATAGAACATCTTACCTCTGTACCCTACAAGATTTAATGTACAACAATTGCTCAGAAATGAAAACCATTTTTGTAGTTTTTTTTCATGAACGTTTTATTAAAACACCCAAAATCTTCTTATGACTTAACTTTATTCGAGACAAAAAAAAGCCAGTGTTTGTGCACTGGCTCATACTAATTTACTCAATAAGGTCAAAAACTGATTAGTGGGCTTGATCCCAGTTGTCACCGTGGCCAGCTTCCGCGACAAGCGGTACTTCTAGCTCTGCGGCGGATTCCATCAATTCTTGTACTTTACTTTCAATTTCGGCTAAAGCTGACTCTTCCACTTCGAAGACCAATTCATCGTGTACTTGCATAAGCAGTTTCACACGACCATCGCCTTCCGCTTGAATCCATTCATCAACCAACAGCATCGCTTTCTTAATGATATCTGCTGCTGTGCCCTGCATTGGCGCGTTGATTGCCGCACGTTCAGCAGCCTTACGACGCATGCCATTTCGAGATTGAATCTCAGGAAGGTGCAGACGACGACCGTAAATGGTTTCAACAAAGCCTTGCTCTGAAGCCGCGCTGCGTGTGTCTTCCATATACTGCATCACACCTGGGTAACGCTCAAAGTAAGTATCCATGTAGTGTTGTGCTTCGCCACGAGGAATACCTAGCTGCTTAGCCAAACCAAAAGCACTCATGCCGTAGATAAGACCAAAGTTAACCGCTTTAGCACGACGACGCTGCTCAGTGGTCACACTCTCAATATCAACACCAATGATCTCAGCAGCCGTTGCCGCGTGGATATCTTTGCCTTGTTGGAATGCTTCCAGCAGCGCTTTATCACCCGATAGGTGCGCCATGATACGCAATTCAATTTGAGAGTAATCGACCGCTAGAATCTTCCAACCATGCTGTGCAACGAATGCTTGGCGGATACGACGACCTTCTTCATTACGAATTGGGATGTTCTGTAGGTTTGGATCAGTCGAAGACAAACGGCCCGTCGCGGTCACCGCTTGATGATAAGACGTATGAACACGACCAGTCTCAGCGTTGATCATCTTCGGCAGTTTATCTGTGTACGTCGACTTAAGCTTCGCAAGACCACGATACTCAATGATCAACTTAGGTAGCGGGTAATCAAGCGCCAGCTCTTGAAGCACTTCTTCGTTGGTTGAAGGTGCACCTGATGGCGTTTTCTTGATAACTGGCAGACCCATTTTCTCAAACAGGATCGCTTGCAGTTGTTTTGGCGAGTTCATATTGAACTCTTGCTCTGCTATCTCGTAAGCTTTCTGCTCTAGCTCATCCAGACGAACCGCAATCTCTTGCGATTGAGCCCCTAACAACATGTCATCAATGAATACACCTGTGCGTTCAATGCGAGACATCACAGGGATCAGCGGTACTTCGATTTCTTCATAGATGGTTTTTAGCTTTTCATCTTGCTCAATGTTTTCCATCAGGCGGTTATGAAGACGTAATGTCACATCAGCATCTTCTGCAGCGTATGGAGACGCCTCACCCAGTTCAATCTGGTTGAAAGTAAGCTGTTTCTTACCTTTACCTGCGATTTGCTCAAATGAGATGCAGCTGTGCTGAAGGAAACGCAGCGCTAGGCTGTCCATATCATGCTTGCCACCTACGCTGTTGAAAACGTAAGACGCCAGCATGGTATCGTGTTTGATGCCTTTCATCTCGATACCGTAGCGCGCTAGCACACTCATATCGTACTTCAGGTTTTGACCCACTTTAGCTTGAGCATCATCTTCAAGAATCGGTTTCAGTTGTTCAAGTACCCAATCACGATCCAGCTGTTGCGGTGCATCTAGGTAATCATGAGCAACCGGTACGTAAGCGGCAACGCCCTCGTCCGTCGCAAATGATAGACCGACCAGGTTCGCCACCATGTAATCAAGGCTGTCTGTCTCAGTATCAAAAGCAAACAATTCAGCTGCTTTAAGCTTTTCTAACCAAACATTGAATGACGCTTCATCTAGAATCGTTTCGTAGTTGCTACGATCAATCGTCACGGCAGACGTATTCATCTCTACAGTAGAAGCGCTGCTACGTACTGATCCAGCTCCCGCTGCGGCAGATTTCTCATCCGCCTCAACCACTCCGCTGCCACCTTCAAGGAGCTCGTTCAGCCAAGATTTGAAAACCAATTGACCGTATAGCTTGATCAACTCATCGATATTGGGTTGAGCTTTTACCAATGATTCTGGTGTCTCTTCAAGCTCAACATCTAGCTTGATTGTTGCAAGCTCGTAAGACATGTCAGCATTGGCTTTATTATCAGCCAGCTTCTTAGCCATCGTCTTCGAACCACGGAAACCAAGCGCCGCAATATCATCAAGATTCTGATACAACTTTTCGATACTACCAATGCCTTGCAGCAAAGCCGTCGCTGTCTTGTCACCCACACCCGGAACACCAGGGATGTTATCGACTTTATCACCCATCAGTGCCAAATAATCGATGATCAGTTCTGGCGGGATACCAAACTTCTCAATCACACCTTCGCGATCCATTACCACGTTGGTCATGGTGTTGATCAGAGTAACGTTGTCATCAACTAACTGCGCCATATCTTTATCACCAGTACTGATAAGTACAGGCATCCCCATCGCAGAAGCTTGAGAAGCAAGCGTACCAATCACGTCATCTGCTTCAACGCCAGGAATAGAGATAAGTGGCAAACCCATCGCACGAATCACATTGTGCAATGGTTCTATCTGGCAACGAAGATCGTCAGGCATAGGTGGGCGGTTTGCTTTGTACTCTGGGTACATGTCATCACGGAACGTTTTCCCTTTCGCATCAAAAATAACCGCAATACGATCAGAAGCAAATTGACGCATCATGCTGCGTAGCATGTTAACTACACCATAAACAGCGTTCGTTGGGATATCACCATTGCTCATGGTGCCAGGGTAAGCATGGAACGCGCGATATAGGTAAGAAGAGCCATCGATCAGAATCAATGGATTATCAGGAATACGAGCCATAATATTTGTGAATCCAGTAAGTACAGAAATTATCTGTTAAGAATGCCACGTCTGTTGGTTGGATTCCATGTTGTCGATCTGTATCCGTTCACTCGGTTGTATTCGTTATAATCGATTTGTTGTTATTTTTTGTTCTTAGACGCAAGCGTTCTGTGGATAACTCTGTTTATATTATTTATCCACCCTGTTGAGAATTAAGGTTAACAAATCAAAAAACACCAGCAACACACTGAAAATAAAGAATAATTCTACAGATCGAACATATGATCAACGATCTTTTTACGATCCTGCATTGTGGAAAAGAATGCTGATGGCGTTTTATTCATAAAAAAACGTGCCACTAAATATGCATATTGTTGAATTGGAGGTATAAAAAAAGCGACACCCGAAGATGTCGCCTAGCAAAAACTGGTAAAGCCATTCAAATTGAATACCACAGCTTTACCTAAAAGCTATAAATTACACTGGAAGCAATGTGAGCAATGTCGTGTCAAAAAGAACTTAGTACAAGTTCGCGAGAATTCTGTTGGGTAACCAAGTTGATACTTGAGTACTTAACATCCTTGTGAACATTTCCTCATTCCCTAAGACAGGGTTAATAATAATGATTCTCATTTAATAGTCAACAACTAAATGATAATAAATCTCATTAAATTCATTTTAAATGATTTATCACCCCGATAAAGCAAATCATTAAGCTGATAATTGCTTCACGAAATGGATTCGATTTTCATTAATCTCTTCTTTTTCTTCCAATTTTTCAATTCGATATCCATTTTTCAATAGTAAACACAGCATCGCAGGAAACTGGTTACGAGATTTTACTTTCAGCTGCTCATAACCCCGCTCTTGTGCCCACTGCTCCTGAACATCTAATTGAGCCTGTGCGACCCCCTTATTTCTTGCAAGCGGTGACACACCACCAAACCAACTATAGAAAGTATTTGAGTTAAGCTCATAACCAATTTTAAAGCCGAGTAACACGTTCGCCTCTTCAGCCACTAAGATCAGGCTCTTTTTCCCTTCAAGCCTAGCTGCCAGTGAAGCGACACTCTCTTTTCTAGCAAATTCAGAGATCTGCTCGACAACAGACACAACCTCTCCCAGTGAACCTTCACGTACTATGACTGACATCTTCTTCCATCCTCATAAGCGAAAGGGCTGACACAATGGCCAACCCTTTTACTGAATATCACTTAAGTTAACGTTAAGTTGTTACTTTTCTTTTAAGTGCTTGGCTGCTTGTGCATTGTCTTCAGCAAGCCACTCTGCAACATCTTTAGCGAAGTAAGTCAGAATGCCATCAGCACCAGCACGCTTAAAGCACAGCAGTGATTCCATAACGGTGTCGCGTTCTTTCAGCCAACCGTTTTGAATTGCTGCTTTGTGCATCGCATACTCACCAGACACTTGATAAGCATACGTTGGTGCTTGAAGTTCATGTTTCACACGACGCACGATGTCTAAGTAAGGCATGCCTGGCTTAACCATCACCATATCCGCACCTTCATTAAGATCCATTGCCACTTCGTGAATCGCTTCATCGCTGTTGGCAGGATCCATCTGGTAGTTCTTCTTATTACCACCTTTCAGGTTCGAAGCACTGCCGACTGCATCACGAAATGGGCCGTAATAACACGATGCGTATTTCGCAGAGTACGCCATAATCTGAGTATGAATATAACCCGCTTCCTCTAACGCTTCGCGGATCTTACCAATACGACCATCCATCATATCCGACGGAGCAACCACATCTGCACCGGCTTCAGCATGCGATAACGCCTGCTGAATCAACACTTCAGTCGTTTCATCATTCATCACGTAACCATCTTCATCGATGATGCCGTCCTGCCCGTGAGTAGTAAATGGGTCCAGTGCAACATCAGTAATCACACCCATATTTGGCACGTGCTCTTTTAATGAACGTACCGCACGCTGCACTAAACCTTCTGAATTATGAGCTTCAGCCGCGCATAAGCTTTTAGCATCTTGGTTCACGACCGGAAACAGAGCAATCGCCGGAACACCCAATTTTGACAGGTAATCCGCTTCTTCAAGCATCAGATCGATCGACAAGCGTTCAACACCCGGCATTGACTCGACAGGCTCGCGGCGGTCTTTACCCATCAGGATAAACATTGGGTAGATGAGGTCATCCACAGACAATTGATTTTCTGCCATTAGGCGACGGCTAAAGTCGTGTTTACGCATACGGCGCATACGGCGACCTGGGAATTGACCTTGAATTGAAACAGACACTAGATTCTCCTTGCCTAGTCTAAGCACCGAAATGCTTAGATATGAAAAGTGCTAAATACAGGCAAAAGCATATCACTGATGGCTCAGGACGCTAGCAGTAAAATATAAAACCCACTCAAAAACAGGGATAAATGGCAAAAAATGACCTTCTCCTCACACTGCCGTATACTCATGACAACTCAGTAAAGACTGCTTTCAGGACAAAATAATGATCGACACCCATGCTCATATTTACGCGAGCGAATTCGATGAAGACCGTGAACAAGTCGTGCAACGCGCACTGGCTCAAGGTATTGATACCATTCTATTGCCGAACATCGATTTAGAATCTATCGAGCCCATGTTAGCGACGGAAGCTCAGTTTCCTGATGTGTGTCGTTCAATGATGGGCTTACACCCTTGTTATGTGGATGCGAATATCGAGCAAACCCTCAAAACCATTCGAGCTTGGTTTGATAAACATGACTTTATCGCCGTGGGTGAGATTGGTATCGACTTGTACTGGGATAAAACCTTCAAGGCTGAACAAGAGATGGCTTTCGTGACTCAACTGCAGTGGGCAAAAGATCTAGACCTACCTGTCGTAATCCACACGCGTGATTCCATTGAAGAGACACTTGCCCTGCTTCGCCAAGAACAAGATGGCAGCTTACGTGGCGTATTCCACTGCTTTGGCAGCAGCTTAGAGGAAGCCCAGGCAATCAACGAGCTAGGCTTTCACTTAGGTTTAGGCGGTGTATCGACCTTTAAGAACTCAGGAATGGACAAAGTGATTCCACATCTTGATATGAATTACGTCATTCTAGAGACAGATTGCCCATACTTGGCACCAACACCGAATCGCGGTAAACGTAATGAGCCAGCCTACACGGAATTGGTAGCAAAACGCATCGCTGAATTGCGCGGGATTAGCCTTGAAGAGGTCGACACCACAACTTCAAAAAATGCTAGCACCCTCTTTAATATATAAGACCTTACTTCACATAATACTTTAGAGTTATTCATTGAAATGCATAGGTACATTGTTTAATATTGACGATTATAATAAATAAAAGTCAAATTGAGATGATTATGTGTAATCACACTATTCACTTACAACGTCAACATCGAACCCTATGGCATAAAATTTTGGGCATCAAAGAGCTCTATATATGTCAGAACTGTGGCTATCAGTTAAAGGTTCGATAAAATCGACATAATAAAAAAGCGGCCTCGGGCCGCTTTTTTATTGTGTGATTTTTGCTGAAGGGCTCTAGCAAATTATGTTCTTACAGCAGAATCAAGACTCAGCTTCTTCCTCTTCATCCGCATCTGGCTTACGCACATAGAAACGCGCGAAGAACAGACCAATCTCAAACAGAATACACATTGGAATCGCCAACAGTGTCTGCGAGATCATATCGGGAGGTGTCAGCATCATACCGACGATAAAAGCACCGACAACAATGTACGGACGCTTTTCAGACAGAGCCTTAGGTGTTGTCGCCCCCGTCCAACATAACAAGATAATCGCTACTGGTACTTCAAAGGCAATACCAAAAGCAAAGAACAGCGCGAGTACAAAATCGAGATAACTTGATATGTCTGTTGCGAACTCTACCTGCCCTAAGGAAATAGCCGTGAAGAAACTAAATACCAATGGGAATACTACGAAGTAAGCAAACGCCACACCACAGTAAAACAGCAAAGAACTTGAAGCCAATAGCGGCATGATCAAGCGTTTTTCATGCTTGTACAAACCCGGAGCAACAAAGGCCCACACCTGATACAAAATAAACGGCACCGCGACAAAAATAGACGCGATTAAGGTTAGTTTTAGCGGTGTAAAAAATGGCGATGCAACATCCGTTGCGATCATCGTCGCCCCTTCAGGCAGACGATCTACCAAAGGTGCTGATACGAATTCATAAATATCATTAGCAAAATAAATTAGCCCGACAAATATCACTAGAACGGCGACAATCGCGCGTAGTAGGCGATTACGTAATTCTAGAAGATGGCTAATTAAAGGCTGTGTCTGCTCAGTCGAAGACATGTCAAACCTCTTAAACAGGAAGATCGAAAAGGAGCCGCGCACCTATCTATCCAGTTGAATTGGTATCCACTTGAATAGTTATCTACTTGAATAGCTATCGATTTAAACATCTAGCGACTCAAGCATCTGGCGACTCCTCCTTGCGAGACTATTCGGCTTTCTTATCTGACGGTGCTGAAGCTTCGCTGTTGACCTGAATGGTTTCAGATTCCACAGTTTCCGTGACACTAGGTTCAGTCTCACTTGGCTTATCAGACTCAGGCTTAGCGTACGGACGTTGAACTTGAGCAGCGGCCTGCTTGAGTTCATCGACTGACGCTTTTAGGTCTGGAGATAAATCTTCCATACCCATTTTTTCCGCCTTGCGTAGGTTTTCTTGCAGCTCTTGCACCTTAAGCTCGTGAGAAAGTTCATCTTTCACACTGTTTGCCATGCTTTTCGCTTGTCCAACAAACTTGGAAATACTACGAATCGCCACGGGCAAACGCTCAGGTCCTAAAACCACTAACCCAACGACAGATATTAATACCAGTTCCCAAAAACCGATATCAAACACGATTTACGCCTGCTCTTTGTCTTTCTTTGTTTCAGCAGTTGTTTCAGCGCTAGCTTCTGTCTTCTGCTGTTCAATATTCTTTGGTTCAAAGTCTGCATCTTTCTTATCTGCAGGCTTGTCTTCATCGCTCATCGCTTTTTTGAAGCCTTTCACCGCTGAACCTAAGTCACCACCCATACCGCGCAGTTTCTTTGTTCCGAAAAGTAAAATTACAATTACAGCAATGATTAGAAGTTGCCAAATACTGATACCACCCATTGTCATTGTCCTCGGGTCTGTCTACACATAAAAAATATTAAGAGAGTCTACTGTCTAACGACGGTAAGCTCGCCAACTAAGCAACCAAAATGTGACACCTGCGATGCCACAGCCCATAGATAGCTGCTCATAAGGGCTTGAAACTAATATTGCGGAGCATACGACTAAAGTGGCTCCAACGCCAAACAAAAACTTTCCAGTTGCTTGCTGACGCTTACTATCTCGGTAACCTTGATAAAGCTGATCCATTCTGTGGTTCATCGCTTTACCTTGGCGTAAGCTGTCATAAAGCAGCTCTGGCAGCTCTGGCAGTTTTTCTGCCCAGAATGGCGCGCGCTCTTTTACTGCGTTGATCACAGCTTGCGGCCCTACCTGATTCATCATCCAGGTTTCAAGGAAAGGCTTAGCCGTCGCCCACAGATCAAGCTGCGGGTACAACTGGCGACCTAGGCCTTCCACATACAACAAGGTCTTCTGCAGAAGCACCAACTGAGGCTGAACCTCCATGTTGAAACGTCTTGCTGTATTAAATAAGTTTAGCAACACATGGCCAAATGAGATCTCGCCAAGTGGTTTTGCAAAAATTGGCTCACACACCATACGGATCGCGAACTCAAAATCATTGACGTTGGTGTCGTGTGGCACCCAACCCGAATCAACGTGCAGCTCGGCGACTTTACGATAATCTCGATTAAAGAAAGCCAACAGGTTCTCTGCTAAATAGCGCTTATCTTCACTGTTGAGCGTGCCGACAATGCCACAATCCAAACCAATCCACTGAGGGTTATCTGGATTCTCTGGGTTAACGAATACGTTGCCCGGGTGCATGTCTGCATGGAAAAAGCTGTCTCGGAATACTTGGGTGAAGAATACCGTCACGCCACGTTCCGCGAGCAATTTCATGTTGGTGCCGTTGGCTTCTAGCGTTTCAATATCGGATACTTGAATACCGTAGATACGCTCTGACACCATCAGGGTTTCGCTGCTTAGATCAGGGATAACCTCTGGAACATACAGCTCTTCACTGCCTTCAAAATTACGTCGTAGTTGAATCGCATTGGCCGCCTCTCGGCGCAGGTCTAGTTCATCAAGTAACGTTTTTTCGTACTCGTGAACGACTTCAACCGGTTTCAAACGACGTGCTTCAGGAAGCGACTTAGCGACTATACGCGCCATTCGGTGCATCAGTTTTAGATCTGCGTCAATCACCGGGCGAATATCAGGGCGAATAACCTTCAGAACAATCTCGCGACCACTCTCCTTGAGCTTTGCGGTATGCACCTGAGCGATAGAAGCAGAAGCCAATGGCTCGATATCAAAGTCGGTAAACCAGTTATCTAGGCTACCACCGAGCGCTTTTTCCATGTCTCGCTTAGCCAATTGACCATCAAATGGCGCCACTTGGTCTTGCAATAGTGCTAGCTGATCAGCGATATGAGGAGGAAATAGGTCGCGACGCGTTGACATCATCTGACCAAACTTAATCCAAACAGGCCCTAATTCTTGCAACGCTAAACGCAAGCGGTGGCCTAATTCTTTATCTTGATGCTTATTCTTGAGCCAAAACAGTGACTTTCGCGCCAGTAAAGGGGCTTTAGTCAACTGGTGCTCAGGCATCAATTCATCAAGGCCGTATTCCAACTGTACCTTGATAATATGATAAAGACGTTTCAGTTCTGTTGGGGTCATGCTTTCTCCAACAGAGCGTTCAATTTAGCTTCAAGACGTGCAGCTGAGCTTTTTACGTCATCAACCTGATCGCAAAAATGTGCCACTTCTAATGGCGCTGGTGCAATTTTCCACTCTTCAGTTAATACCTGAGCGAGATGGTTTTGATGCTTAGTCGCTTGCTTAGCTACAAGACCGCCAACATTCTTAACGCCTTGTACCAAGGTATGAGCAACCACATCGCCTGTCACTCGCGATAGCCACTCTTCCAAGTCAGGCTTGCAGTCTGTCATTAGCTGAGCAAATTTCTGAGCCAGTTGAATATCACCCTCTAAAATCAGCTTATCTTGCTTGATCAGTTTGGTGATGTTCGATTGCTCACGCAGTTCTGGCAGTACCGATAGGTTCAAAGATAGGTAGCAATCAGGTTGTCCTTCGTAGTCAGACAACACATCGATTTGTTGGCTAAAAACGAAAGTGAGAGTTTTATTCAGCTCTTTCAAATTAACTTGAATGATCTGCCCCTTTAAACGAGACAAACGACGAACCAAAGCTGGATCATCGTTCACGAAAGTATTTAAAGAGGTTTCAATAACCGCGGTGACCAATGGATCAAATGGCATGACTGTCCTTACCTTTGAAAACGGATAAGCGTTAACCTATCCGTTCTATCTTTATTCTTATTTTTAGCACACTCAACGAGCCTGCTACCAAGTTCGACTAGAACTTGTAACCACGGTGCAGCGCAACAATGCCGCCCGTTAGGTTGAAGTATTTAGTATTTTCAAAACCCGCTTCTTGCATCATGCCTTCCAAGGTTTCTTGGTTAGGGTGCATGCGGATAGATTCTGCAAGGTAACGATAGCTGTCTGCATCGTTAGCAATCAGCTCACCCATTTTTGGCAATAGGTGGAAAGAGTATGCATCGTAAACCTTTGATAGTGGCTCAAGCACTGGCTTAGAAAACTCAAGAACCAACAGACGACCGCCCGGCTTAAGTACGCGGTACATTGAACGCAGTGCTTGGTCTTTATCGGTTACGTTACGCAGACAGAAGCTGATGGTAATGCAATCGAAGTAGTTGTCAGGGAAAGGCAGTTCTTCAGCGTTTGCTTGAACATAATGTACATTGCCAACAATACCGCTATCACGCAGTTTATCGCGGCCAACATTCAGCATTGAGTTGTTGATATCAGCAAGAACCACGTGGCCTTTTTCACCAACGATGCGCGAGAATTTCGCAGTAAGGTCACCAGTACCACCACCAAGATCGAGGATACGTTGACCAGGGCGCACGCCACTGCAATCAATCGTGAATCGCTTCCACAAGCGGTGAACACCACCCGACATTAAGTCATTCATGATGTCGTATTTAGCGGCTACAGAGTGAAATACCTCTGCTACTTTCGCGACTTTTTGGTCTTTAGCGACTGTTTCGAAACCAAAGTGTGTGGTTTCTGACTCTACTGCTGAATTTGTCTGCACGCTTGTGTCCATAATGCTGTTATCTACCATGGTAAGTTCTCATCGACAGTACACTCTCTCTTTAGAGGCGCTGCGGCCGATTAGTTTACTTTATCCTCAGCGGGTTGTCTTTCTACTAAGGAGGCATTTTCTGAAAAAGCCTCATTTTGAGCGATTTCCGCCAAGCCAACCGAGATAGGTTTCTTCACCTCGACACCCAATTGCTTAAAGCTTTCGGCCTGACGAATCACATTACCACGACCAGTCACCAGCTTATTCATGGCACCTTGGTAGCTTTGGTTGGCTCTGTCTAATGAGCTACCAAGACCTTCCATATCATCAACAAACAAGCGCAGCTTGTCGTAAAGTTTGCTCGCCCGCTCTGCAATGATTTGTGCATTCTGGTTCTGTCTATCGTTGCGCCACAAGTTATCAATGGTACGCAGTGCCACCAGCAAGGTGGTTGGGCTAACCAAGATAATGTTTTGCTCCATCGCATCTTTAACTAAGCTAGGGTCGGCTTGAATCGCCACCTGAAACGCAGGTTCTACCGGAATAAACATCAACACGTAATCCAAGCTCTGTATGCCTTTGAGCTGATGATAATCCTTCTGGCTCAAGCCTTTAATATGCGCTCGCAGTGAAGCTAAATGATCACGCAGTGCTGCGTCGCGTTGTTGATCGGTCTCAGCGTTGAAGTAGCGCTCAAATGCCACCAAAGCCATTTTCGAATCGACCACCACCTGCTTATCTTGTGGCAAATGCACGATCACATCGGGTTGGTAACGCTTGCCGGCATCGTTTTGCAGGTTCACCTGCGTTTGATATTCATGGCCTTCTCGTAAGCCAGAATCCGCCAACACGCGAGCCAGCACCACTTCGCCCCAGTTCCCCTGCTGTTTGTTATCGCCCTTTAGTGCTTGGGTCAGGTTAACCGCTTCACGCGTCATGCTCTCATTGAGGCGCTGCAAGTTTTTAAGCTCATGCACTAAGGTGTGACGCTCTTTGGCTTCTTGACTGAAGCTATCATTAACCTGCTTCTTAAAGCCCTCTAACTGCTCTCTCAGCGGTGATAACAAACCCTCTAGGCTTTGCTTGTTCTGTTGATCGACCTTAGCGGTTTTGCTCTCAAACAGTTGATTCGCTAACAGTTCAAACTGCTGCTTCAATCGGGACTCTGCCTGCTCTAACAGCTGCAGTTTTTCACTGTTGGCGAGATTTTCTTGGTCGTGCCTAGCTTCTTGCTCGCGAAGCTCAGCCTCCAACTCAGACTTATGCTCCTTAAGAACATTGATATCATCGGCATACTGCTGACGCTCTTGCTTCACGGCTTCAAAATAGCGCAGCTTCTCCATCGCAGCCATCACCTTGCCATGCGCCTGCTTAAGTTCAAATGCCGCTTTGTCTCGATCATCATCCAACTCATTGAGCTCTTGTTGTGCCTCTGCGAGTGAAGATTTGAGCTGAGATTGTTGTGACTCATGCAGCAAACGGTCGGACTCTAATTGCTGTTCAAGAAGTCGCTGCTGAAAAGAGAACTTCTGTTTGATCCACCAACCCACGACACCGCCGCTGACGAGCGCGCCGGAAATAGCAGCAATAAGCGTTGCCTGATGTTCGATAATCCATTGCATGATAATGATTTAGCCTAATTGGAAATAACTCATTAAAGGGTATTTTGATACTGGATAAATGTCCAGTTTGCCGTATTAAAATTCGACAGATAGACTAAGCGCTCCGTATTCTGCCCCATCAAATTAGAATGAGTTGCTATGAACGAACGTCGTGCCTTGGGCTTTGGCCTTGCTGCGGTATTACTGTGGTCAACAGTCGCTACTGCTTTTAAGCTGACCCTTGCTGAGTTTTCACCGATTCAAATGCTGACCATCGCCAGCATTGTGTCGTCGATTGCGCTGATCGCAGTCTGCGCGTTTCAAGGCAAGCTTTCTCAGCTGAGTACCACGTTTCTTTCAAACCCTTGGTATTACTTACTGCTCGGTTTGGTTAACCCACTGGCCTATTACCTGATTCTATTCAAAGCCTACGACCTGCTGCCTGCATCTCAAGCTCAAGCCATTAACTACAGCTGGGCTATCACGCTAACCTTAATGGCTGCGGTGTTTCTGGGACAAAAGATTCGTAAACAAGATTGGATTGCGTGTACCTTCAGCTATGCGGGTGTGGTAGTCATTGCCACCAAAGGTGATGTATTAGGCATGCAGTTCGATAGCCCACTCGGTGTGGCACTGGCGCTGCTTTCAACCTTGCTTTGGGCGGGCTACTGGATTCTCAATACCAAAAACAAGGCTGACCCTGTGGTGGGTGTACTGCTTGGGTTCTTAGTGGCATTGCCCTTCGCGATCGGTTTAACCATTTACGAAGGCGAGAGTTTTAGCCAAATCACAGCGAAAGGTTGGATGGCTGTGACTTATGTTGGCCTGTTCGAGATGGGCATTACCTTTGTCTTGTGGCTATCAGCACTCAAGCTAACCAACAATACGGCACGTATCAGCAACCTAATTTTTGCCTCACCGTTTATTTCGCTAATGCTACTTTCAACCATCATTGGCGAAGAGATTCACCCAGCGACACTGTTTGGCTTACTGCTAATCATTGCTGGTTTGGTGATTCAACAGATCAAGTTTTCAAAGAAAAACCCTACGTAAATAAGAGCTAAAAGACTCGATTGAGCACGAAAAGCTATCGATATAGTCTAATTTTCTCAATTAGATGTTAGATACAAAAATGGCGAGTCATATGACTCGCCATTTTTCTGTAAGATAACATTAAGTTGTAAGTCTCAATGTTCGATATTCAACCGTTGTTTTTCATATCAAATTTGGACTTAAATATCATGAAAAACAAGATCATAAATATAAAATCATTTACGCCATAAATTGTGTAAAACACGCCAGCCATCGTATCCGCTTCATATACTGGTGATAGCGTATTATTGGAAAGCCAATTCACCCAAACAACCACATAAACCAACTTTTCAATAAAGAAAGCACCAGCAAGATATTTGATGTTCGCATTGATTGTTGCAGCCCCAAGGTACGCAAAACCCCAAACGACGATCATAATCAGTCCAAAGTTGGACATTACTACGGGATCGGCTTCGTTAATGGCACTATTCGTAAAAAAGCGTGAAAACAGTAAAACAGCACCAACATTCATCGCTCCTGCTGCCAATAGAATGCTTTTTACTTTTGTCTGATTCATTGCAAACCCCTCATTTAAATAAGTAAAACATCAATCACTTATAATCTTTATCATTTGTGACGAAGTCATTCTTTCTACTGACTGAAAATGTTCTAAATGAATAAGCTTAGCCAGTGCCATCGCCACTGTGCTAGACGTTTTGGCCTGCAACCCAACCAGACGACCACGTCCATTGGAAGTTATAGCCCCCTAACCAACCCGTTACGTCCATTACTTCACCGATGAAATAGAGGCCAGGCACACTCTTACACTCCATGGTTTTCGAAGATAGGTGATCAGTATCCACTCCGCCTAGAGTCACTTCGGCAGTTCGATAACCTTCCGTGCCATTTGGTGCAATTTTCCAGTTCTCTAGGTGCTCAACGATGCCACTAAGCTGCTTTTCGTTGAACTGTTTAAGCGGCTTGTCTTCAAGCTCTTTACGATCAATCAGCACTTCCACAAAACGCTTTGGTAGTGCTTTCGCCAAGGTATTTTTCAAACTCTGATTTGGGTGTTTCTCGCGAGAATTCTCAAGCAACTCGGCAACGTCTACTTCAGGTACTAGGTTAATAGAAACCGATTGACCCGCTTTCCAGAATGAAGAGATTTGCAGTACCGAAGGACCAGATAAGCCGCGGTGCGTAAACAGCAACGCTTCTTTAAATAAAGTGCCGTCTTGCGCTGTGATCTCAGCAGGAATTGCGATACCAGAAAGCTCAGCGAAAGCTTCTTTGTCTTCTTTATGCAGAGTGAATGGCACTAAACCTGCGGTAGTTGGCATTACAGACAAACCAAACTGCTCTGCAATCTTATAGCCAAATGGCGTTGCGCCTAGCTTGGGCATAGACAAACCGCCTGTCGCTACAACGAGTGAGTCACACTCAACTTCGTCGGTATTGAGGTGCATCTTGAAGCCAGCGTCTGTTTTTTCGATGGAGTGAACATCACAACGGTAGCGTTGTTCGACTTTAGCTTGCTTACACTCGTCAAGCAGCATGCTCACGATGTCTTTTGCTGTGTGGTCATTCACACAGAACAACTGACCGTGATCGCGCTCTTCGAACTCAATGCCGTACTTGCTCACCATCGAGATAAAATCCCAGTTGGTGTATTGAGATAAAGCTGACTTCACGAAGTGAGGGTTGTTACACAGGAAATTGTTGGCTGAAACATCATAGTTAGTAAAGTTACAACGACCGCCACCTGAGATTAAAATTTTTCTGCCCGGTTTCTTTGCATGATCAACCACCAGCACTCGTCGGCCGCGTTTGCCCGCTTCCGCAGCACACATTAAGCCAGCGGCACCCGCACCAATTACGATTACATCAAATTTTTCACTCATGTGGTTCTGCTTTTCTTCACTTGTGCAGCCCGAGTACGCCCTGTTCTCGAAATGCCATCAATAAAAAAGGATGTGCATAAACAGCACATCCTTACTAATTGCTCGCTATTTTAGCGGCAATTTTAAACTTTGCAATTGATGTTCAATTGTACAATTTGCAGACAGCAGCAAGCCACTGTTTGGCTTGGCGAACCAACAACCGAAGCTTTACACCAAAAATCTAAGCTCTACTTCAATCGTACTAAATGACTTAGACGATGAAAGAAGACAGCAAGGTTACACCTAACAGAGCAGAAGAGAGTATGAATAACTGCCTTACACGATCGCACTTCGACGTAAAAACTTCGTCGTGATGGTGGTGATACTCTTTGCTTTTGATGTAACTAAACAGGCGAACCTGTTTGGTCATATTGCCATGGGTTGTGAAAAAACCACCTCCATCTACTTGTTGATATAGTAGAGGGTGTGCTTCTCGCATAATATAAATGAGTGTTCTTAGCGCAGTAAAGTAACGCGCCCAGTTCACACAAGTCACAACCATTAGTGCAAATAGAATAGTGTCGCCGCTGATCATCCTTTCCTCCTTACATCTTCATAAGAAAACTCAAAAGAAAAAGATAATCAGTGTCTTTCTCGTACTACCTAAACGGCAGGAGCTTCCATAATTGAAGATGAACCATCTTTTGCCAATTGCGCTAGGTCTTTATCAATAAAGAACAGTGCTTTACCGTCTTCACCAACAAGCTCTAGCTTATCCAATACACCTTTAAACAACTTCTCTTCTTCGTGTTGCTCTGCAACGTACCATTGCAGGAAGTTAAAGGTTGAGTAATCTTGTGTGCTGAAAGCAACGTGAGCCAGTTTGTTGATCTTTTGAGTAATCATTTGCTCATGTTCGTAAGTTTCACGGAACACAGCCCCAAGGCTATCAAATTCATGTTTTGGCGCTTCAATCGCACCTAAAATTGGCATTGCACCTGTCTCACTTACGTAAGTAAAAAGACGCTGCATGTGTTCCATTTCTTCGACTGCATGAACACGCAGAAACTCTGCTGCACCTTCAAATCCTTTATCTTCACACCAAGCACTCATTTGTAAGTATAGGTTGGATGAGAAAAATTCTAGATTAATTTGATCGTTCAGTTGCTCTACCATAGTTTTTGATAGCATTTAAGACTCCTAATTACATCTTCAGTTTTCTCTACTATATCACTATTTTATGAATATCTCGCAGGCCATTAGTTAACCAATATTTCGAGCAAACATTACGCAAGACAGTGGATATGAGATCACTTCAGCAAAAAAAGGGATTGCATAGTGCTAGTCTTTAGTTAGGCAATGAATAGAAGAGGTAGCGATATGAGTTACAAACATATTTTGGTCGCAGTCGATTTATCAGATGACAGCAAATTACTTGTGGATAAAGCGGTAGCATTGGCTAAGCCATTGGAAGCCAAAGTCTCTTTTATCCATATCGATATTAATTATGCAGAGCTCTATACCGGCCTTATTGATATCAACATGGCAGAAACCCAGCACAACGCGATGGAAGCATCTCGAGTTCAGCTACAAAATTTTGCAGAACACGCTCAATACCCGATTACCCACACCTTAGTGGGCAGCGGCGACCTGAGTCATGAACTGTGTGACACCATCAATGAATTCAATGTTGATTTAGTGGTTTGTGGGCACCATCAAGACTTCTGGAGCAAATTGCTCTCTTCAACACGACAACTGATCAATGCCTCGCCGGTTGATATGCTGGTCGTGCCTCTAAGAGATTCAGAAGACTAATGAATTAAGGTTAGGTAACATACAGCTCATATCTTATTAACGAAGTTTTTATATGAGCTATTTAGCTAGTGTTACCCTCTTATGGGCCTTCTCTTTTAGCCTGATCGGCGTGTACCTTGCTGGTCAGGTTGATTCTTGGTTCTCTGTATTAATGCGTGTTGCCCTTGCTGGCATTGTATTTCTTCCTTTCCTGAAGTTTCGAGGTATCTCGCGTAAGCTGATCGCTAAGTTGATGGCTATTGGTGGTATCCAGCTTGGGCTGATGTACTGCTTCTATTACCAGTCTTTCTTGCTGCTATCCGTTCCTGAAGTCCTTCTGTTTACCGTTTTTACCCCAATTTACGTCACGCTTATTTATGACTTCCTCAAAGGACAATTCTCTCCGTGGTATTTAGTGACAGCGGCGATTGCTGTATTGGGCGCTGTATTCATTAAATTCGCGGGTATCAACGAAAACTTTTTAGTCGGTTTCCTCGTAGTCCAAGGTGCAAACCTGTGCTTTGCTATCGGCCAAGTTGCTTACAAAGTAGTGATGGAGAAGGAATCGACAGAGTTACCTCAGCGCACAGTATTTGGTTACTTCTATTTGGGTGCGTTATGCGTCGCTTCGGTTGCTTTCATACTCTTAGGTAACCCTGAGAAGCTGCCAACAACCACGCTTCAATGGGGCATCCTGATTTACCTTGGCTTGATTGCTTCGGGGTTAGGTTACTTTATGTGGAATAAAGGTGCATGCATGGTGAATGCTGGTGCACTGGCTGTAATGAACAACGCCTTAGTTCCAGCTGGCCTTGTAGTAAACATCCTGATTTGGAACAGAGACGTCGACTTGGTTCGATTGGCCATTGGCGGCGCGGTTATCTTGTTCTCTCTGTTCGTCAACGAAACATGGGTGAAAAAGCGTGTTGCGAGATCCACAAGCAACGCCTAACCGCTTTCACTGAGCGAAGCGAACTAAACTAAGCTAAATGAACTGAGCTAAATGAATTGGCTCGGATAACCCCAAAAAGCAAAAGAGCGACCTTAGGTCGCTCTTTTTAAATCATCGTTGTAGCAATAAGTTATCCGTACCAGTTTCAGTGAATGTGACTATGGCTCACTACCTGAGTCTTAGTTTCAGTGAAAGCGACGTCATCAAGTTGTAGGTTGATACGTTCAAGGTGACTTTCCAGTTTTTGACTTTTCTTAAACAGTTTTTGCTGCTTCTTAATCATCTTCGCGAGCTTTTTGTTGTACTTCTCTTGTTTCTTAGCCGCTTTCTTCGCTCGCTTGAGGTCGGCTTTTTCATCACCACTCGCATTAGCGATTCGTTTTTTCAGTTTGGCTTTTTTCTGTGATGCATTTTTATCTACAACATTAGGGGCAATATCAGCAGCGGCTGGATCGAACATTTGTACGCTCGGCTCAATTGTCTCGCTGATTTCCGCAAGCGATAACTCTGGTGCAGGTAATGTTTCCGCTAGTAGGCCGCATGCGGCTTTTTCTTCAACGGGTTTATTTTGACAGCCAAGAGGTGGAATTGCGGTTGGTTTGCATAGGTTCGCTTGATCCGCCGAAGAACGCGCACAAGAACGACACACAAATTTAGGTTCAGTAACCAAGCTGTGGATCTCTCCTAGGTGTTCAGTGATATCTCGACGGTTTAACTTACAAAAGCGTTTAGCCATGCTACAACTCCAGCTAAGAATAATAATGATTCTTAGTTAGATATACATCCGTAACGCGACTATCGCAAGTGTTAAATGGTGATTTATCGTATTTATGACGGGAAATTTTCTTAGTGTGTATCTAAGTTATTGATGCTTCAATTAAGTCATTGATGCTTTCACATACACATCAAAACGGTTCTTTTTAGTTTCGATTGCCATGCTCGGTTTTTGCTCGTCTAACCATGCTGCGTAATCCGGTCTTTTGACCACAACGCGCTTCGTTGCCAGCTTCATCGCAGGCTCAAACAAGCCATCGGCATCCAGATCGGCGCCAACCAAAGATTGGAATACTCGCATCTCTTTCTTAACCAAAGCCGACTTCTTCTTGTTCTCTGGATGTGGGTACATAGGATCGAGGTACACCACATCAGGCTGTTCGAAGTTAGGGTCGTTGCTAAGTTTATCCAGCGCGTCGTGACTTGAAGCGTGAATCAACTTCATACGTTCGCTAACCCAACCGCCGATATCTGGGTCTTTTTGTGCTCTCTGCAGGCCGTCATCCAATAATGCAGCCACAACTGGATGTCGCTCTACCATCTGCACTTTACAGCCCAACGAAGCCAATACAAATGCGTCACGCCCTAAGCCTGCTGTACCATCAAGAATAGTTGGCGTTGCGCCTTTGTTTAGACCTGCCGCCTTAGCAATTGCCTGACCTTTACCACCACCAAACTTACGTCTGTGACCGACTGCGCCTCCGACTAAATCAACAAAAATAGCGCCAAGCTTAGGTTCATCGACTTTACGTAGCTCAAGTCGCTCGCGAGTCAGTACCAAAGCAAACTCGCTACTTTCATCATGAGATAAATTCCAACGGGTCGCTAAGTCATTTAAATGATCGATTTGGGTAGCATCTTCGCAAATCAGTTGTAATTGCAAGGTCGTCTCCAACAGACAGTGGTATTCAAAATAAAAGAGGCAACCAGTTTACCTGATTGCCTCCACAATACATATTAGCGGTGAAAAGTATTCACAGCTCGGTCGGCTTACCTAAACCAATTACTCTATCTCTCGTTCTTGCCTTAACTCTTCAACAAGCTCGGCCAGTGGCTTCGGTCGGCCAATAACATAGCCCTGAGCGTAGTTAACACCGAGTTCAATCAACTTATCGAGAACCTGAGTATTTTCAACAAACTCAGCTACCGTGTGCTTGCCCATCTGCTTCGCTAAATCATTGATCGAACGAACCATCACATAGTCCATCTCGTTAACATCAATATCACGCACAAACAGGCCATCAATTTTCACAATATCAACAGGTAATGCCTTCAGATATCCGAATGACGACAAGCCTGAACCAAAATCATCCAGAGCAATCAAACAGCCGAGCTCTTTAATTCGAGTAAAGAAGTTGATTGCCTGCTTCATATTACTCATGGCGGCCGTTTCAGTGATCTCTAAACAAATCTTATGGCAAGGCACTGATGAGTTCGCCAAACTTTCAATCAAGAATTCAACAAACTCTCGGTTACCCATCGAGTGACCAGAAAGGTTTATCGAACACATCCCTAAATCATCAACTAGATGTGGGCGTTGCTCCAACCAATTCAACGTCTGACTGACGACTTGGCGATCAATCAAATGCGCGATGTTATAGCGCTCGGAAGCTGGCATGAAGATCCCCGGTGAAATGTACTCACCTTGGACGTTCTTGATCCGCACCAGTATCTCAAAGTGCATTTTGTTGCTATTTTCCTCTAGGCCAAGAATACGTTGGGCAAATAACTCCAAGCGATCATTGGCTAAGGCTTCGTGTACCAAGTTAACGCATTCCATTTCTAAATGGCGACGGCGCAGATCTTCATCATCTAGATGATAAAGGTGATAACGATTTCGCCCTTCCTCTTTAGCGGCATGGCAAGCGGCATCCGCCTGTGCATGCACCATTTGTGATGAAGCGGCAGTATGGTCAATCAATCGAATTCCGATAGAACAAGTAAGATTGAGGTGAATAGCACCCCATAAGAATGGATTCTCACTCATCATCGATATAATACTGTGACAGACATTGACAGCATCTCGCTCAGTACAGTCTTTGATTAATACCGCAAACTCATCTCCCCCCATCCGAGCTAACACAGCATTGTAAGGAAGCACATCTTCTATCAGATTAGCGCTAAATAAGATCGCGGCATCACCCGCTTCATGCCCAGCAGTATCGTTCAATACTTTCAATTGGTCCAAATCTAAGAACAACATCGCATGAGTTCTCATATGACTCTCGACCTCTTTCAGCGCCTTTTGTAGCTCTTGCTCAAAGTGGTTGCGGTTGAAAGTGTCTGTAAGCAGGTCATAACGCGCTTGGTATTCTAACTTTTCAGAAAGTTCGCGGGTTTCAGTAATATCCTCTCCCACAATCAACAGCTGACCCGAGTCGACCAATGGACGAATATTTTCACGAATCCAGATCGTTCTACCGTCCGCATGACGATACTCGATATCACGACGCCACACGCCGCGAATTTTGTGCTGTGGTTGCAACAAGATATGACGAGGAATCATCGCGTTCTCATCCACATAAAATTCTCTAGGGCGATGCCCCAAAAGCAGATCAAGTGGATAACCTAGTAATTCTTCAGCAAACTGGTTCACTTGCTGAATGCGATTATTGACATCCAGTGTAATCATCATCACCGGCTGCTTGTCGTAATACAGTTTGAGATTCGCTTCACGTTGGAATAATTTGTTCTCAGCAAGCTTTCGTGAGGTAACATCACGAGCTTCAAATAAGAACTGAATGGTGTCCTCTTCACTGCTCGGCATCGGCTTTAAAGAGATATCTAGCACCATTCCACCACGATCACGGCACCATACCTCCGCCTCAAATCGTAGGGTTGGATAATCATCCCTTTCTGCAAAATACTCCTTCAGCGCTTCGCCAGCGGCATCCTCCCAATATTCTTGGAGAGGTGTTCCTAATTTATAACCTTGATTATAAAGAAGCTCATGCAGCTTACTGTTGCTCGACAGCAGTACACCGCCTTTATCAAGAATACCCATGTACTGTAGACTTTGATCGAATATCGACTCCAGTAACAGCTGGCTTTGTCGGCTAGCACGCTCACTTTTCTTGAGGCGGTTGAGGTAGTAAACCAAGGTCGCAATAACACACGACATAACCAGAAACAGCAAACCTATTGTTCGAATTTCATCGTGATAACGCACCAAGAATGACTGAGGCTTATTGAGAAAAGTAATTGAAGCCTCATTCTCAGTTCCCAGCCCCCAGCGTGACATCTGTTGGTAGTCGAGTTTAATTTCCGATGCGCCAGGTGCGACTAAAGGCAGAGGTTCATTTGGGTTTGCTAATACCTTTAGTAAAACACGTCCCGTATCTCGACCTTGCGTTTCACCACTTTGAATAACACCGCCTATCGCCCCAAAACCCAACCCCAAATCGTGCACCATATACAGTGGCATTTGGGTTTTAATGTTCAATTGTCGCCAGTCTTCAACGCTACTCACGTTACCTTTAGCATCGCGATAATATGCCCAAAAGAGTAAGCTCTGATCTAGATCGGTTCGCTGAGAAAACGCAATTAACTCTTGGTAAGAGTCAGGCACATAGTGCTCCAGCAAATCGGAAAAGTTGGGGTGAGCCTCAATAGAACGATCAATTTGTGAGCGGATAGCCTCACCTGTTACTGAATGGTCAGTAACAATGTATATCTTCTTTACGTTTGTTTGAAGGCGCTTAATTAGCTCAATATTACCCAATAAATCAATATCTTCAGTAATGCCCGTCGCGTTCAAACCTTCAATCATTTCAGGGGAGAAATTGTTGATGCCACCAAAGATTACTGGCGTATCTTTGAGATCGGGCGCAAGGCGCTTCATTAAATTAAGGGCGTTATTGTCACTGACCACAACCGCAGCAAATTCTTCATGCATCAACTTGGTGTGATAAAGCTGATAAACGCGCTCTAAGTATTCTGGGTTTTGAGTTCGTTTACTATCCAAATAAACAACTCGATACGATAGTCGATCACGGTCCAGTTCTTCTGATAATCCTTTGTGGAAATCATCAGTCCAGAAAAAACCCTGATGATAAGAGTGAATAACCAACACATCTTTTGTTTGAGCTGAAACAAAAGCACTCCAACACATAACAATCAAAAACAACGAAAATCGCACTGAATTCACCCTAACACTATAGTTGCTGCTAATATTATCACCCTTGGCTATGATGTGTACTAAAGCCGGTATGTTTTTTATTCACCCTAAGGATTATGCATGTCCACAACTACAGCTCGTCTGGATGATCTAGACCGTGCCATTCTCAAAACCTTAATGGAAGATGCGCGCACGCCTTATGCTGAAATGGCAAAGAAATTCGATGTCAGCCCCGCGACGATTCACGTTCGTATCGAAAAGATGAGATCGGCCGACATTATTGAGCGAACCGAGGTTGTGGTAAACACCAAGAAGCTTGGTTACGACGTGTGTTGTTTTATTGGTATCAACCTTAACGCAGCTCGCGACTACCACTCAGCCATTGCCAAGCTTAATGCATTAGATGAAGTGGTTGAGGCTTACTACACCACTGGCGCCTACAACATTTTCGTTAAACTGATGTGTAAATCGATCGAAGAGTTGCAGTTCGTACTGATTGATAAATTGCAGGCGATTGACGAGGTTCAATCAACTGAGACATTGATTTCATTGCAGAACCCTATCAACCGCAATGTGAATCCATAGTCATTTGATAAATCGATACAAAAAGAGCCTCACAAGGAGGCTCTTTTCTCTATTAACTCGCAATAGAGCTAAGCAACTACCGCAGTTACGGAAATGATAGCAATTACGCGCTGATACCCGCATGACGAAGCATCGCATCGATTTGAGGCTCACGACCACGGAAGCGTTTGAACAACTCCATTGGTTCTTCACTGCCGCCCATCTCAAGGATGTTGTTCAGGAAGCGATTACCGGTTTCAGTGTTGAAGATACCCTCTTCTTCAAATGCAGAAAACGCATCTGCAGACAATACTTCTGCCCATAGGTAGCTGTAGTAGCCTGCGCTGTAGCCACCAGCAAAGATATGCCCAAAGCTGTGCGAGAAGCGGTTCCAATCAAGGCTTGGCAATACCGATACCTTAGACTTCACGTCGGCTAACGTTTCGAGTACGCGAGCACCGACTTCTGGATCGTATTCAGTGTGCAGTGTGAAATCGAACAGGCCAAGCTCTAGCTGACGCAGGATAAACATCGCAGATTGGAAGTTCTTCGCCGCTAGCATTTTCTCTAGCATCTCTTTTGGTAGCGCTTCACCCGTTTCGAAATGACCAGAAATGAACGACAGCGCTTCCTCTTCCCAACACCAGTTTTCTAGGAACTGACTTGGCAATTCAACCGCATCCCAAGGCACACCATTGATACCCGCAACTGCGCCCGCTTCTACTTGCGTTAACATATGGTGGATACCGTGGCCAAATTCGTGGAACAAAGTGACCACTTCATCGTGAGTAAACAATGCTGGTTTATCACCGACTGGTTTGTTGAAGTTACACGTTAGGTAAGCGACTGGTGTTTGTAGATCGCCAGATTGAGTAATGCGACGACCACGACAGTCATCCATCCAAGCTCCACCACGTTTGTGTTCACGTGCGTATAGATCTAGGTAGAAGCTACCGCGCAATGTACCTGTCGCATCAAAGATGTCAAAGAAGCGCACTGAATCATGCCATGTATCCACACCTTCACGCTCAGTCACAGACATACCAAACACACGGTTTAGTACTTCGAACAAACCAGACACTGCGTTCGACTCAGGGAAGTATGGACGAAGCTCTTCATCAGAGATTTCAAAGAGGTTCTGTTTTTGTTTCTCGCTGTAATAAGCGATGTCCCACAGGTTTAGCTCAGAGACACCAAACTCTTTCTCAGCAAACTGGCGTAGCTCTTCTACTTCGCGCTCACCTTGTGGTTTGGCTTTTACTGCTAGGTCGTTAAGGAAACCAAGCACTTGGTCTGGCGTTTCTGCCATCTTAGTCGACAGAGATTTCTCGCTGTAAGTGCTAAAGCCAAGCATGCGTGCGATCTCGTGACGCAGCTTAAGTTGTTCAGTGATGATCTCAGTGTTGTCCCACTTACCAGCATTTGGACCGCGATCTGAAGCGCGAGTTACGTAGGCTTCGTACAGTTCTTTACGCAGTTCTTGGTTATCACAGTACGTCATCACTGGTAGATATGAAGGGATGTCCAGAGTCAGTAGATAACCTTCCTGCTCTTTAGCTTGTGCCGCGGCTTGTGCTGCTGCCAATGCCGACTCAGGCATACCAGCCAGTTCAGCCACGTCTGTAACTTGCTTGCTCCAACCCATGGTTGCATCAAGCACATTGTTTGAGAATTGAGAACCCAGCTCAGACTGACGCTTGCTGATCTCGCCGTAGCGGTGCTGCTCGTCTGCGGGTAAGCCAATGCCTGATAATTCAAAGTCACGCAGTGCGTCGGTAATGGTTTTCTGTTGAGCTTGGTCTAATGCCGAGAATGCCTCACTCGCCTTGATCGCTTTATACGCTTCGAACAAACCTTTGTGTTGGCCGACCCACGTGCCGTACTCAGAAAGTACAGGCAGGCAGCTCTCATAAGCGTCACGCAGTTCGTCGCTGTTCATCACAGAATTCATATGGCTTACAGGTGACCAAATACGGCCTAAACGATCATCCACTTCTTCAATTGGAGCAACGAGGTTGTCCCAGCTTGGTGAAGTATTACCTTCAAGTACTTGTTCTATCTTGTTGCGACACTCTTCAATCACTTGCTCAACCGCTGGCTTAACGTGCTCAGGTTTGATCTGTGAAAACGGAGGTAAATCCGTGAAGGTTAATAGCGGATTAGACATATAAACATTCCTTTGGCTTTAGAGACTTTCGTCTTTTTTGTAATGAGGTCGTCTTACAGTCATCAGGCTCAGGGTCACCCTAAAAAATCACCTGCGAATAGTTATTAAATAGTGCCCATGAAGGCAAATTTCAATAGTAGAACCAATAACTAACTGCATATTGCTAGCGACTGTTCCTGAATTGTTCGAGAATTTATGGTCCATTGGGGGTTATAATAGTCAAACTAACCCCACCTACACTAACCACACTCTAATTCGAGAGTGTTACGAGAGTTTAATTTGTTAAGTTATCGCCACAGCTTCCACGCGGGCAACCATGCCGACGTAGTAAAGCATATCGTACAGAGCCTTATTCTTAATTCTTTGAAACAGAAGGATAAGCCTTTTGTTTACCATGACACTCACTCTGGTGTAGGTCGTTACGACTTAACGCATGAATGGTCTGAAAAAACGGGCGAATACAAACAAGGTATTGCCCGCGTCTGGGCACAAACAGAACTTCCTGAAGACATTCAAAGCTACCTTGAGTCTATCTCAGCACTCAACAATGGCGAAAAACTGCGTTTCTATCCAGGTTCACCACGTGTAGCACATGCGCACCTGCGTGACCAAGACCGCATGGTATTAACAGAACTTCACCCTGCAGACCACCCTCTGCTTGAGCAAGAGTTCCACCGCGATCGTCAGGTATCTATCTACAAAGAAGATGGCTTCCAACGCCTAAAAGGCAGCCTGCCACCTAAAGAACGTCGTGGTTTGGTACTTATCGACCCACCTTACGAGCTGGCAAAAGAGTATCGTGATGTTGTGACTGCGATTGCTCAAAGCCATAAGCGCTGGGCAACCGGTATCTACGCAATTTGGTACCCAGTGGTAAATCGCTGTGATATCGAAGACATGATCGAAGGCCTTGAAGGCTTAGGCATCAACAAGATTCTACAAATCGAACTTGGCGTATCACCAGACACCAACGAGCGTGGCATGACAGCATCAGGCATGATTGTTATCAACCCACCTTGGAAGCTAGAAAGCCAAATGAACGAAATTCTTCCATTCTTGAAGGAAGCAATTGCGCCGGCGACCGGTCACTTCAAAGTAGAGTGGATCGTACCCGAGTAATCTCGAACTTAACGTCATCGTCTGACGAATACTCAGCAGACTGTGACGTACACGAATAAATTTTAAACAGGGAGATTGAGTTCAACCGATCTGCCCTCAATATAATAATTAGACAATTTAAGAATCTATAGGACGTAGGTGTTCAGTGCGCTCACTGTACCCACAACCTTCAATAAATGGAGAAAGTAATGGCGACTCATTTTGATTACATCTGTATCGGCGGCGGTTCAGGCGGCATCGCATCAGCTAACCGCGCAGCAATGCACGGTGCAAAAGTTGCACTTATCGAAGCTCAAGACCTTGGTGGTACTTGTGTAAACGTTGGTTGTGTTCCTAAAAAGGTTATGTGGCACGGTGCTCAAGTTGCTGAAGCAATCAACCTATATTCAAAAGACTACGGCTTCGACGTTGACGTAAAAGGCTTCAACTGGGGCAAACTGGTTGAAAACCGTCAAGCGTACATTGGTCGTATCCACCAATCTTACGATCGTGTTCTTGGTAACAACAAAATAAACGTAATCAAAGGCTTTGCTAAGTTTGTCGATGAGAAGACTGTTGAAGTTAACGGTGAGCACTACACAGCGGATCACATCCTGATCGCAGTGGGTGGTCGTCCAACCATTCCAAACATCCCTGGCGCAGAGCACGGTATCGACTCAAACGGTTTCTTCGACCTGATGGAGCAGCCTAAACGTGTTGCTGTAATCGGCGCAGGCTACATCGCAGTAGAAATCGCAGGCGTACTAAGTGCACTTGGCACAGAAACACACCTGTTCTGTCGTAAAGAGTCTCCACTACGTAGCTTCGATCCAATGATCGTAGAAACACTGGTTAAAGTAATGGAAGCGGAAGGTCCAACACTTCACACGCACTCAGTTCCTAAAGAAGTAGTGAAAGAAGCAGATGGCACACTGACTCTGCACCTAGAGAACGGCAACACTCAAAACGTTGACCACCTAATCTGGGCTATCGGCCGTCACCCAACCACTGACGCTATCAACCTAGCATCAACTGGCGTTGCAACTAACGACCGTGGCTACATCAAAGTAGACGAGTTCCAAGCAACCAACGTTCCTGGCATCTACTGTGTTGGCGACATCATGGAAGGCGGTATCGAGCTAACACCTGTTGCTGTTAAAGCCGGTCGTCAGCTTTCTGAGCGTCTATTCAACGGTCAAACCAACGCGAAGATGGACTACAAGCTAGTACCTACTGTTGTATTCAGCCACCCACCTATTGGCACTATTGGTCTAACGACTCAAGAAGCTGAAGAGCAATACGGCAAAGACAACATCAAGGTATACACGTCTGGTTTTACTGCAATGTACACAGCAGTCACTCAGCACCGTCAACCTTGTAAGATGAAGCTAGTATGTGCTGGCGAAGAAGAGACTGTAGTTGGCCTACACGGCATCGGTTTCACTGTTGATGAAATGATTCAAGGCTTCGGCGTTGCAATGAAGATGGGCGCAACCAAAGCAGACTTCGACTCTGTTGTGGCTATCCACCCAACGGGCTCAGAAGAATTCGTTACCATGCGATAACCCACTGTAAGTCAAAGAAATATTATACAAAAGCCGACCTGTGTCGGCTTTTTTTGTTTTTTACCGTATGGTCGGGATACTTATTAACCGAACAGCATTTTACATACTTAACTTGGAATCAAGATCAAACTACAATCGCGCGCTATAAAATTACACGCATAAAAAAAACAATTAGCTCTAATACATGAAGGATGTACGAGTAATGAAAAAAGTGAGTATTCTCGCAGCAGCGATTGCAGTGGCTTTAACAGGTTGTGGTAGCGACAGTTCTAATTCAGGTGTCACAACACCGACAGGACCATCCACAACAACCAACAAGTTTATCGATGCCGCTGTTGAAGGTATCTACTACAGCACTAGCTCTGGTTCAAAGGGCATCACAAACAGCGAAGGCGAATTTACCGCTAAGTCTGACGACACGGTGACCTTCTTCATTGGTGGTGAAAATGGCTTGAAAGTAGGGGCAGCATCAAACCGTGATGTACTGACACCATTTGAAGCAGCGGGCAAATACGACCGAGCTCTAAATTTAGCAATTCTACTTCAGTCTTTAGATAACCAATCTGGTAGCGCTTCTGATGAAGTACTGACAATTCCAGATGCGCTGCGCGAACCTGATGCAGCGACGTTAGCGAAGATGAAAAGCCTAAGTCTAGATGACCGTGATTCTGTTACAGACTTCCTGACAGCGATGGGAGTCACTTCAATTACTAGTGAATCTGAAGCATTGGCTCATATGGAGAAAGCATTCGGAGAAAAATATGGTACTGTTCGCGGCAGCACTGATGCCAATCCATTTGTAGCGAAAAATGGGCAATTCATTCGCTCAATCATGGTGAGACAGTATGATATTAACGATCCAAACAACCGCCCTAACGACAAGACAATGTTAGTTCACGCTGACAAAATGCTCCCTAAAGCTGTGTTTGAACATACACGTGGCACGCCTTACTTCACTTATCAAGATTCAGCCAATGGTCTTATTACTGTAAGTGACAGCGACTCTTTATTGTCATACGCAGACGCTGAAGAGTATATCAACTGTGTATTGACAGGAAGTTCTGCAGGCTGCAATCAAACAGCTCACCCAGACTTCACTCTAAACGCTCCGTTTTCTTACCTTCTGCTTGATAAAAGCAAAGAAAATACCACACCTAAGCCAGGACGTTACGATGAGGTACCTTTCATTGAAGGGAATCAACAAATCCTCAACCACTACACGCCAAATAAACTGGAAGATGATCGAGATGAAGGCGATGCAGACCCTTCATACCAATATGAAACCCTTTCTGGTAGCTATGACCCAATTACAAAAATATACACACAAATTCGTTCAAAAACTGAGTTAAACGACCCATCAAACGAATCTAGTGGAAAGAATCGCATCGAAGAAAGTTTGAATTTCTACTATCACGTAGAAACACCTAGCGACGAAAGGTACGTAGACTTTACTGGCTCTTGGGATACCACTCAGATTTGCGCTGATGGACAAAATGCTGTCATGAGAATGGTATTTGATTCTGAGGGCGCTACCGTATCAGGGAAAGAGTGCAATGCAAACTCACCGGCAGATCTTGAAGACTCAGGCAAGAAGTATACCTATGAAGAGCTTGCTGCAATTGACTATTGGTGGTTTAACATTTCGGGACGTGAATCAAAAGCAACCCTGACAGATTTAAACTCAGTTGTGCGCTTCTGTGATGATACTGACAATGGTTATATTCCTGGTTCAGGAGATAAATGTCCTGTTGATGCAAATGGTAATAACCAAGAATACATCATTAAATGGGAATACCAACCTGCTGGTACTAACTGGGACGAAGGATTGCTAACTCGCCGTAAAATGACTCCAGACGGATCAACAACAGGCCGTGTTAGCATCATGCAAAAAATCAACTAACCTTTGAGTTAATTTGATTACTTATGAATAAACCAGAAGCTGAGCTTCTGGTTTTTTCATTTTTAACACACATGAACCTTCAAACAACCATCAACGTAGATACAGAAACAAAGAACTATCGAGAACAACATGGAGTTTGTTATGAATCTACTCATTGAATCATTTGAAGGCGGGATCTACTTGGCTTACCAAATCATTGGCGAGCAAAAGCAGTTAATCAAAGACGACCACCAGCACCCAATGAAGTTTTTGAGTGTTAACCAAGCCCGCGACCACTTCAGTGATCAAGGCGTATCGTCAGCAATGCTGATACACAACAGTGCATACGACGAGATGTGCGGTGAGCATTGTGGTAACACCCAACCGTTCGAAATTGATTTGAAGTGGAGTTAAATCAACTTCAAATCAATCGCAATAAAAATTGAAAGGCTTGCAGCGATGCAAGCCTTTCTTATGGGAATCGCTTTCCCTATCTGCACTGAAATCAGCGCAATGTTCGTTTCTGTCTACGTTTGATGTTTTGCTCTTTCACTACAAAGTCGAACAGCGGAGCAAACAGGTTAGCAAACAAGATCGCCAACATGATGCCCTCTGGATAAGCAGGGTTGAGCACTCGAATACCGACCGTCATCACACCGATCAGAATCCCGTAAGCCCACTTACTCTGATTAGTAAACGCGGCAGAAACTGGGTCGGTTGCCATAAAGAAAGTGCCAAAGGCAACACCGCCCAATACAAAGTGCCAGTAGAACGGCATCGAGAACATCGAGTTGGTATCAGAGCCAATCCAGTTCAGTAAACTCGACGTTGCCACAAGCCCAACAATCACACCAGCCACAATGCGCCAAGACGCTATCTTCATGACGATCAAAATCAGACCTGTCAACATGATGAGCAATGAAGAAACCTCGCCCATCGAGCCCGGAATATTACCGATAAAGGCATCCATCCAAGTGATGGCCTCACCAGTCATGTTGTTGATCAGCGACGAGCTCCCCCCCTCATACCATTGGCTGAGCGGTGTTGCGCCAGAATAACCATCAGCTGCCACCCATACCAAGCCACCGGACATGTTGGCGGGATAAGCAAAGTAAAGAAACGCTCGCCCCGCCAGTGCAGGGTTGAGAAAGTTTCGCCCTGTGCCACCAAACAGCTCTTTCGCGACAACGATACCAAAGGTGATACCCAAAGCGGCTTGCCACAACGGGATAGTTGGCGGAAGAATAAGTGCGAACAGTACCGAGCTTACAAAAAAGCCTTCATTCACCTCGTGTTTTCGTACAACGGCAAATAAAACTTCCCAGAAGCCCCCGACCACAAATACGGTGGCATAAACAGGTAGGAAGTAGAGCGCCCCCAAGAACATCTGGCGCCCCCAGTCGCTTGCGACTAAGGACTGTGCATCACCAAACGCCCACGATAAGCGCCAACTGCTCTCTATAAGCGAGGTAAGTTCGTTAAGTTGATAACTGGATGTTAGTACCGAGACACTCTGGTGCCCGACGTTATACATACCCCAAAACATCGCGGGGAAAGTCGCTAGCCACACCAAAATCATTATTCGCTTGAGATCGATACTATCTCGAACGTGGGTCAAGCCTCGGTTTACGTTGCCGGGCGTATAAAAGATGGTGGCAAACGCCTCATAGACTGGGTAAAGCTTTTCGTATTTACCTCCGGCTTCAAAACGCGGGGCTACGTCTTCTAATCGTTTCTTCAAACTCATAATCTCAATCACCTTATTGCTTGAGTTATGGTTTTCTACGCATCAACCGTGCTATTTGAACAATTTTTAGCGATTTTTAATCAAATTCGTCTTGAAGAACGAGTGTCTAAAAGTCGAACCGATGTTGAAAAAGAAGGGTGTATAAACAACAAAGCCCCAGCAATGGCTGAGGCTTATTTGGTATTACGCACGTCTTCGTTATTTCACACACATCACATTAAGTAGTGAGGAGCCTTTAAGCTGGTTTACGTTACCGTTAGTAAACAGGCCTTTTTTATCTGCTCCCCAATAAGGTAGATGCATTGGCCAGTTCTGATTTTCCATGACCTTCGACCCTAAGAGACTTTGCCACTGCTTTTCAGTCAACAGCGTCATATTAATCTTATCACATACTAATTCGGCACTGTCGTAATCGAGTCGGCTCCAAGGTTTACCTTGCTCCATATAAAACTGTTGTTCATCACCTAAAAGATAAGGAATCGCATATTTACTACCCGCAACACTCGCTGTCATGCGTATTTCAATGTTCAGATCATTGTCTGAATTTGCACCATGACTAGGGAAAGCTTGAATGGCAGCAGCACTCGCGACTGCAGTTTTTTGAGCAGCTGCTATCGGCTTCGGCGCTGGTTTCGCTGCTACTTTAGCCTTAACTGGGGCTTGATGCTTAACCGTTTTTGGCTCTGCCGTTTTTGACTTCATTGCTTTGGTCACGACCGGTTGTGAAGAAGAGGTCTTCGATTTATCAACCATACGAATAAAGGCTTCGCCATAGCCAGAAACCTTACGTACCTGAGCTAAGTCTTTTCTCGCATCAGAGAAAGTAGAATAAGGACCAATTAGGCAGCGATAGTCTCCACCTTCGGGCTTCATCCATACGTTAGTTGAAATCTTCTCATACAATGGCTTTGCTTTGCTCAGTGACAAAGGCTTATTCAACAAACCACATTGAACCCAAAACAGCTCATTATCTGAATGATGTTTAGGCGCTTTACTGCCCCAAACACCTTTACCAATCGGACATGATTGTTCTAGCTGTGGTAACTGATTGGTGCTTGCCTGAGTCGCATCGCATAGAACCGATTCGGCATTAACTTGGCTTGATACCAACAGGGATGTAGCAATAAGCCCCATACGATAATTTCTAACCACAGCACGACATACAACATTCATTGTCAACTTCATAACCACCACTTAAACCCTCTAGGGGTTAATTATTACCGAACAAATGTCGATAAAACATGAATTCCATTTTAAGTACTATTGACTCTATCAATGGTACTAAGTTCCAAATTCATTAAGCAAAAAAAGAGCCGTAATTGCTTACGACTCTTAGTTTAGTGATTTTTTTTACTAAAAATCAAACTGAACTATCACCCTTTATAGATTTTCGGGTTAAACACGTCACGTAACCAGTCGCCTAGTAGGTTGATAACTAGAACCAATGTCACCAAAAGCACACCTGGGAATGCAGTGATCCACCATGCTCCTGAGAAGATGTAGTTAAAACCAGTACTAATCAGAGCACCCAGTGAGGGTTGGTCGACTGGAAGGCCTAAACCTAGGAAAGAAAGTGCCGCTTCTGACATGATGGCATTTGCCACCTGTACTGTAGAGATAACCAAAATCGGTGATAAACAGTTAGGCAGAATATGACGGAACATGATACGAGGTGCTCTAAAGCCCATCACACGTGCCGCTTCTACGTACTCTTTCTTCTTCTCTGCTAATACTGATGCACGAATAGTACGTGCATACTGCGGCCATTCTGCGATACCAATGATCACCACCAGCATCACCACAGCGTATTGTGCATAGAAATCACTACCGAAACTTGCCTTAAAGATGGCCGAGACAATGATCGCAACCATCATGGTTGAGAACGAAAGCTGAACATCAGCGAAGCGCATCAAGAAGCTATCAATACGGCCACCGAAGTAACCTGCAGACAAGCCAATGATAATACCAAGCGTCAGTTGTAGACCTACCGCTAAGAAACCAATGGTCAGTGATAAACGAGAACCGTAAAGCATAGTCGATAAAATATCACGGCCTTGCTCATCCGTTCCTAGCAAGAAGCGTTCTTCGCCGTCTTCCATCCATGATGGTGGAAGTTCTGAGTCCATGATATCAATCGATGTCACGTCGTACGGGTCTGTTGGCGCTAGGATAGGTGCAGCTAGAGCCATCACCAAGAAGATTGAGAAAATGGCGAAGCTCACCATTGCCACTTTGTCGCGTAAGAAGTAATACACAATGTCAGATTGCTTAAAACGTTCCCAGCGAGACGGCACTGTCGATGTCTGTTCCATGATTATGCTCCTTTCCCTGTGATGTTAACGGTTGGGTTGATAACACCGTAAAGCAAATCAACAATTGTGTTAGTCACGACGAAAATAAGACCAACAAAAATAACGTATGCGGTAATCAGCGGAGTATCCACTCGGTTAATCGCTTCTAAGAATAAGAAACCTGTACCTGGCCACTGGAAAACCGTCTCAGTAAGAATGGTGTATGCCACCATCGTACCAATCTGAACACCACCAACGGTAAGTACCGGTAGCATGGTGTTTTTCAATGCATGTTGGTAATAGATTTTGTTTAGCGCTAGGCCTTTCGCTTTACCAAACTTAATGTATTCAGAACTTAGAACTTCTAGCATTTCAGAACGAACTAGACGAATAAACAGCGGCAGCATGATAGATGCCAGAGCAATACTCGGCAGAACTAAGTGTGCAAGGCCATCTAGCGTTAAGAAGCCAGACTCCCAACCAAACCAGTTGGCCGTATCACCACGTCCAAATGACGGCAGCCAACCGAGCTCAATAGAGAACACATACATCAGCATGATTGCAGTTAAGAAAACAGGAACCGAGATGCCGACACTACTGCCTGCCATAATCAATTTGGTAAAAAAGCTTTTTGGGTGAATAGCAGAGTAAACGCCGAGTGGGATCGACATACAAACAATAATTAAAGAAGCACCAAATACCAGCTCCAGAGTTGCCACTAGTTTATCTAGAATCACATCAACTGCAGGTCGCTTAAAGAAGTATGAAGTACCAAGATCACCCTGTAGAGCTGCGCCTACAAAGCGAGAGTATTTTGTAACGAAGGGATCATTTAAGCCGAGTTCATCGCGTAGCGCTTGACGCTCCGCCTCTGAAACAGATTGACCGACTAACTCACGTAACGGGTCGCCCAGGTTATCCTGAATGGCAAACGCCACCAAACTGATCACAAACATCACTATCAGTGCCTGAAACAGGCGCTTGACCAGAAACGTAACCATTCCTTGCCCCTTATCTATCCATGACTATCTAATCGAAATCCGCGACTAGACAACAAAAAAATTCAGTCTTAAAAAAGGTATTTAGCCAGACTGAAGGAAGACCAAATACCGAAACTTAAATCTATATCTTAATAATATTGAGAGCCTGAAAGCTTCAGGCTCTCGATTCTAGCAAGCTAGATTATTTTACAACTAGGTCGCCGAAGTAAGGCATAACCATTGGGTTTACTACGTCTGCTGCACCTACGTTAGATTTCGCGCCCCACGCTTCACTCTGCCAGTGTAGAGGAACGAAGACTGCATCGTTGTAAAGTGTTGCTTCAACGCCTTTCAGCATCTTAGAACGCTTAACTGGGTCAGTTTCAGTATTAGAAGCTTCTACAATCGCATCCATTTCTGGGTTTGAGTAGCCAGAACAGTTGTATTGACCACGGCCAGTCTCTTCGTTACGAGTCATTGTTAGGAACTCGTTGAAGTTAGCTGAATCTTCAGTATCTGAGTGCCAGCCGATCATCATCATGTCTGCTGAACATAGATCAAATTCTGGCCAGTACTGTGCTTTAGGCATTGTCTTAAGATCAACTTTGATACCAATCTTAGACAGCATTGCCGCAGACGCTTGCGCTACTTTCGCATCGTTCACGTAACGGTTGTTAGGCGCTGCCATAGTTAGTGTAAAGCCATCTTCGTAGCCCGCTTCTTTCATCAGCTCTTTCGCTTTTTTCAGATCGTAACGAGGAACTAGATCTTCGTTGTGACCCGCGTAGCCTGTTGGGCTCTGCTGACCAGCAGCTGTCGCGAAACCTTTCATGATTTTCTTAACAATACCTTCATTGTTAATCGCATGAACGATTGCTTGACGAACGCGCACATCTTTCAGTGCTTCGTTGCTGTTTTGGTTCATTTGGAACGTAATGATACGAGTACCAGGTAGCGTTACTAGATCGATGTTCTTAGCTTTTTTAACACGCTTGTGATCGTTTGGCGCAACAGGGTGAATCATATCAACGTCGCCAGAAAGAAGTGCTGCTACACGCGTTGCATCTTCTTTGATTGGCACAAGTGTTAGCTTGTCTACGTTACCTTCAGTTTCTGTGTCCCAGTAATCGTTGAAACGCTCGAACGTTACTTTAACGCCTTGCTCACGCTGCGTTACGATAAATGGACCAGTACCAGAAACGTTAGTCGAAGCAAACGAGTTACCGTGCTTAACTAGCTCAGATTTGTCATTACCTTCCGCTGTTTGACCAGAGTAGAACTTGCTGTCCATTGGGAAGATGTAGGTTGCTGTTTGTAGTACTAGTGGGTAAGCCGCTTTTGATACTAGCTCAACTGTGTAGTCATCCACTTTTACCATTTTTTCGTATGGCGTGAAGATAGACTTAAAGTCTGGAGAAGCTTGTAGACGTTCAAAAGTCCACACAACATCATCAGCAGTCAGTTCGTTACCAGAGTGGAATTTCACGCCTTTACGTAAGTTAAAGCGGAAAGTCGTTTCATCAACACGCTCCCAGCTAGATGCTAGGCGGCCTTCAAAATCCATCTCTTGAGTGAAACGTACTAGAGGGTCAAACACCATGTGAGACATTTGCAGTGTGCCACCAGACAGCTGCTCGTGCGGGTCAAGTGATACCGGGTCAGCTGCGTAGCCAACGGTAATATCTGCTGCTGCTGCACTAAAGCTTAGGCCAGCTGCCATTAAAGCTACTGCTAATTTGCTTTTCATGGTTTTCATTGCATAACTCCTTCATGCGGGAATCCAGATCCCTAGTTGTTGTATTTGCGTCTGTTTATTGTTTTTAGCAAGCTAAACTCCAGCCTGCTGATTTTTATACCGCGGCTTGTGCCACTGCTTTTTCTTCTCTTAAACCTGTAAATTCAGGCATTAAAGAAATTAGGTGTTTGCTGTATTCATGCTGAGGCGATTGGAATAGCTGCTCAGTTGGCGCTACTTCCAATAGTTCTCCCATTTGCATCACACCAACACGATCACACATTTGGCGAATAACCGGTAAATCGTGACTGATGAACAGCATGGTTAGGTTGAGCTCGTCTTGTAAATCTTTTAATAGGTTAAGGATCTGAGCCTGAACCGACACATCCAGCGCCGAGGTAGGTTCATCACAAATCAAAAGACGTGGACGAGTTGCCAAGGCGCGAGCGATAGAAATACGCTGACGTTGGCCACCTGAGAATTCGTGTGGGTATTTAACCCCAGCCATCTTGCCTAAACCAACGTGCTCTAGCAGGTCGTTAACGATCTGACGAGTTTCATTCTCGTTACGCGTAAGTTTATGGAATCGGATCGGCTCAGCAATGATGTCGAATATCTTCATTCGAGGGTTCATTGATGTATAAGGGTTTTGGAAAACCATCTGCATTTGACGACGCATTGGGCGACGTTCTTTTTCAGATTTAAGTCCCGTAAGATCAACGCCTTCAAACGTTACCTTGCCTGAGTTAGGTGCGTACAAACCAGCAATCACACGAGCAATCGTTGATTTACCCGAACCAGATTCACCAACAAGACCAAAAGTTTCACCTTCATGTACTTCAAAGCTCACGTTATTTGACGCCTGAACGTACTCTCGACGACTCTCAAAGAAAGAATCCTTGGTAGTAAAGCGTAAGTTTACATTTTCAACATTCAACAGTGGACCAGTGTAATCACGGTGATCTTGGCTTTGACCCAACCAATGGTTTTTCACATCAAGTGGTTCCATCTCATGTGCTTCTTCGATGTAGCTCACAAGAGGGAAACGATCAAGTTTACGATCTGAACGCGGAACCGCGGAGATAAGACTGTGCGTGTAAGGGTGTTCAGGAGTACCAAGGACTTTCGCCGTCGGACCAAACTCAACCAAATCACCACGATACATAACGGCTACGCGATCGGTAACATTAGATACCACACCCATATCGTGTGTTACCAACATACAACCTACATTCTTCTTAATACATAGGTCACGAATCAAACCCAAGATCTGATCTTGAATAGAAACATCCAGTGCGGTTGTTGGTTCATCAGCGATGATTAGGTCAGGTTCTCCTGCCAGTGCGATCGCGATAACAACACGCTGACGCATACCGCCAGAGAATTGGTGTGGGTACTGCTTTAAACGGTTTTCTGGTTGCGGAATACCAACTTGGTTCATCAAATCTAATGAGCGCTGGTAGGCTTCTTGATCCGAAACCTTCATGTTGGCATGAATCGTCTCTTTTAACTGCTGTTCTACTGTGAATAGAGGGTTAAGAGAAGTCATTGGATCTTGGAAGATAAAACCAATCTTTGAGCCGCGAACAGAACGCATCTGTTCAGGAGATAAGCCTGAAACTTTTTCACCGTCCAGAAATACCTCGCCGCTAGCAATGCGACCAGGAGGGCTCAGCAAATCGATCACAGCATTACCTACTGTTGATTTGCCTGCACCAGACTCGCCTACAACGCCAACAATCTCACCACGTTCAATGTTGAACGAAAGTGATTTCACTGCGGCGTGAACTCCATGACGAGATGGGTATTCGATACGAAGATTTTTTACTTCTAAAAGTGACATTACCAGACCTCTACTGCTTTGGCAGCTTTCTGCCCTGTCTGCAAAATTGAATCCATTCTTACCAGAATATTGTTCTGATATTTTATACGGTTGACAATTTGGCAAATAATTCACAGAAAAGCAACAAAAATAGGATAAAAAGTCGACATTAAACGCTTAGCAAGTAAAAACACCACATAAGTATTCACTCGAATAGCATATAGTAATGAAAACCAGCATTATATTTCCAATAATAAATACTCACAAACCCCTTACTACTGCGTACTTGTAGAGTTAAACATATCATTCAAAGCACATATCCCCATCAATCAACAAGATCAAATAATTATTCCAAAAAACAATTAACACTATAGAAACAAACGCTAACTTTACCAATTTAAGCAAACAAAACAACCAGACAAAACCAACCTAACCACACATTCAACCATATGAATTATTTTGATAAATACAAACAAGAAAAACGAAAGACTCAATAAATCAAAGGATTTTTTAAACAACAAGATTCGAAGAAATCTGTCAAATACAGGCCTTAGAGAACATATTTAACGTCAAATTTCACTTTTCATAAAAATCCTTAGACCAAACCTATTAACTTGTCGAATGATTGATGGTTAGTTTTATATAAAATTAGATATCGATCTGCACATTTGATAAAGCAAATCGCTCCGTATAAGCACCATAATGAAGATAAAGGGTAAGAGCCTGCCTTGTTATATGGAGGGGGGAGATTTACGGAGGTGACATCAGGCAAGATGTCGAAGCGGTTGAAGTCCCAGCATTCAAAATTGAGGATTACTGAAACGAGAGATGTAAAAAAGCCCCGTCATTCCTGACGAGGCTTCTTAAGGTGGTCGGTGAAGAGGGATTCGAACCCCCGACCCTCTGGTCCCAAACCAGATGCG